>CAYVXX010000001.1:0-57103 GCA_964454305.1 uncultured Syntrophales bacterium
CCACAACAATGTTTTTCCCCTCAAGATAGTCAATAGGCCACGAATTGCCCAGGGGTCCTCTGAGACCGATCCGGTTACCCTCATCAAGATTATGGAGCGCAGTGGTGACGACACCTGCCTTCTGAACTGTAAACTCAAGATAGTCCGGCTGGGTCGGTGACGACGCAATACCGATCGGGGATTCCCCCTTGCCGAAAATAGAAAGCTCAGCAAACTGTCCCGGCAGATACCTGAAGCGTTCTTTTTCGTCTTGACGGGCAAAAACCACCCGGAACGTCTTAATATCCTTCGTGTCCACCTCCGTTATGATCTTCTCCACATCAACAGAAATCGGCATATATGGATTCTGCATTACTGTCTCCCAAGAGAAAGAAGAATTATAGTTTCAAAGCTCTCAATTCAGATATATCCTTCACTATCTTTCTTATATCTATATTAACGGGGCAATCTCTCACACACCTGCCACAGCCGACACAGGAAATAGCCTGAAAATTGTCCACATAATACTTAAACTTGTGCATCACCCGCTGTCTCCATCTTCCCTTCTGGGACGGTCTTGGATTGTGGCCGGACGCTTCATGGGTAAATAACCAGTACATACATGAGTCCCAGGACCTTATCCGCCTTCCACGATCACCCTTGCTCTCATCACTGATATCGAAACAGTGACAGGTCGGACAGAGATAGGTGCAGGTTCCACAGGCAAGGCACCTTTGGTGGATTGAATCCCAGAATGGGTGTTCAAAATTGTCATCCAGCCAGGCCTTGATCTCCTTCGCCGGAATATGGGATTTAATCTCCTTTTCAGCATTATCGGAAAGTTTCTTTTTCATTGCATCCACAGCGTCATCAGTCTCCGAAAGGCCTTCAAACTTTTCAAGAAGCTTCTTCCCCTTAGGGGTCAGGGATTCGACAAAATAAGTATCACCGAGATCTGTCAACAGTATATCGCTTCCCTCTGAAGACATGGGATGTCCCCCCACCGACGTGCAGAAACAGGTTGTGTAGGGAGGGTGCACGCAGGCGAGCGTGATAATCGTTGTTTTATCTCTTCTGTCAATATAGTAGGTATCCCTGTACTCCTTCTGGTCAAAAACCATATCCAGGAGGACAAAACTCAAAGCATCACAGGGACGAACCCCAAAGAGTACGGCCTCTTTTGCTTCCTCACCGCTTCCCGAAATCTCCATTCCCCTGTCGGTTCTGGCATATTTCATCATTGCTTCAGTATGAGGAAAGAAAATATTTTTGGGGGCATTTTTAGAATTGAGATAGTCTACTAAAGGTTCCATCCCCTCTTCCAAAACCCTGAAAAGAACATCTCTTCCTTCCCTAACCGGTGCATAAACCGGCATCTCTTCAGAAATTCTTTTTATAACACCGGAAAGCATTTCCTTTTTTATTAGCCTTTTTTCCATCCCTTTCCTTAGTAAATTCGCTTGGGGTTATATGTAATTAACTAAAATCCTTAACTTTAGGCACTTTAGATCACTTTAAACTTTAGGCACTTTTCATATAAGACCCAAAGAGCCAAGGAGGGGTCTTGGATCAACATTGTGCATCTTGAACCATTTATCCGGTCCCGGGAGACCCATTGCCAGGGCAATTAGTTCCGTAAAGTAAAATGCTGGAAGTCTCGTACCTTCACTGGCCCTCATATCCAAATTTGCCATACAGATCGGACAGGCAGTAACCAGGCAATTAGCACCCGCTTCTTCCGCCATCCTCATCAACTTACCTACCAGGTGAACAACAATTTCAGTCTTGCCCAGGGTAAGACTTCCCCCACAGCAATCCGTCTTATAGGACCAGGGGCGCGATTCGGCACCAAGGCTTTCCATAATCTTATCCATCATGTACGGATTCTCGTAGTTGTCGAACTCACAGATCTCCGGAGGTCTCAGCAGAAGACAGCCGTAATAAGAGACCGGTTTAAGACCTGACAACTCTCTCGTCACCTTTTCATTGAGGGTATCGAGGCCAATCTCATTGAAGATAACATCCACAGGATTCCTCACTTCAATGGTTCCCCCGTATTTTTCACCGATGACATTCTCCGTCTCAATTCTCAGCGATTCATCTCTTTGAAGATGATACTGCGCGCTTTTAAAACGGTTAAAGCAGGCCGCACAGGGAACCATCATCACATCCGGCCCATCCTTTTCTGCAGCGACGAGATTTCTGGCAGGAAGGGCGACGGACAATTTAAAATTGGTCATGTGGGCGGAAGAAGCGCCGCAACAGGACCAGTCTTCGATTTCCTTGAGTTCGATCCCCAAGGCTCTACTTACAGCCCTAACCGATTGATCATATTCTTTTGCCGTGGCATGGAGGGAACACCCCGGATAATATGAAACCTTCAATTATATCCCCCTTGAGAGCTTTGAAAAATATGATTCTTCGATGCTCAAAACATTTTCAGCTATTTTTTCTCGTTTCCTCAAATATCTTTTTAACTGATTTCATATCTTTTGTTCTCGGCGACAGAAAAGAAAGCTTGCCTTTCATAAACATTTTTATACCGATCGCCATATCAGAAAAGTAATCACCTGATTTTAACTTATAATCAACAATCATAAGGGGTTCATTGATACGCCCACCCATCTTTATGTTTGAGAGAAAGGCTTCATGGAATTTCAGTATGCGTTTTTCCTTAACATCTACGCCCGCTTCTAACGCCATCTCTCGCAAGACATCCATCATCCTGGCTATATCAACCTCATTGGGACAGCGTGTAATACAAGTCTCACAGGAAGCACATAACCAGATAGTAGAACTGTTGAGTACCTCGTCTTCCTTGCCCATCTGAATCATCTTTATGATTGTATCTATATTGTAATCCATCGCAAAGGTTACAGGACACCCTGCCGTACACTTTCGGCAATGATAGCATCTCTGTATCAGGACATCTCCTATCCTTGCATTAACCTTATCTAAAAAAGTCTCCATCTCTTCTCCGCCATTTTTTTACTCAGGCTCAAATATAAACGCGTCTTTATCCGTATCCCTGAAAGTGGCAAGAGGCGGGGGTTCATCAAGCACAGCTCCCACCCTATGGTTAAACAGTTCAAACCCATCCTTATCCAGCTTTTTCAAAAACTTCCTCAAGTCTACACCCATGGGACATACTTCAACACAGGCACCGCAATCAACACAACGTCCTGCCATATGAAATATTCTCATAATCTGAAACACCTGCGTGTCCGTTTCGTCCATACCGATTCCGAGCCATCTTGGCTGGCTCTGTTCAACAAAACAAACTTTGCAGTAGCAGGAAGGGCAAACGTTACGGCAAGCATAACACCGTATACATTTGCTCATTTCACCTGTAAAATAGGCCCAGCGTTCTTCAAGCGGCCGTTTCTCGAATTCATCAACCTGATCGTATTCCCGATCGGGACTCATCTGCGGGGCGTTTACGGCTGTCATAATATCTGAAATAATCGGATTATTGAAACGGCACGTAAGGCAATTGTCGGCAATGACGTCCCTTAGAGGAATATCTTTAACGCCACTTACCGTTTCAACCACGACCTTATCCCCTTCAACTCCCCCTTTGAGTATCTCCTCGCCACCTGCCCTATCGGTGATCTTTTCCCGGGCTACATACCCCGTGCAGGGAACACCGATAATTACCACCTCATCCCTGTGATACTGCCTTTCCTGAAGATGTATTATCAGGGATCTGGAAGTGCACCCTCTTGCAACAACTCCTATGACCTTTTTCGTCCTCTCCCCGGGTTTAACATTCTTTTGTGATTCCTTATGCTGAAAAAGCAAATCGTGAACATACTTGGCTAAATTCTGCCGGCAGAAGAAATCCCAGACTAGCCTGTCTGTATCCTCGGGATTTGATATAAAGCAGGGTGTGGAACAGAGAGGAAGTGTCCCTTTTTCATATCCCACAATGACGTCAACTTTTTTCTCAGCCAACAGTCGTTTTGCTTCTTCCCTTAGTTTCTCTTCTATACTTTTCACTACTTCTGATTCCCCGTTCGCTAACCAGCTTTCAGCACTCAGCTATCAGCTATCAGTAACAATAAAGTCTCTTATGCCAATATTGATGGACTCGTAAAAAGTCGAAATATGCACAATCTTGTCGTTCCCGTGAAAACGGGAATCCAGTCTTTTCAAGTGCTTAACCCTCTATGGATTCCCGCCTACGCGGGAATGACAGACTTTTTACGAACTTGTCAATTTTTTCATTTACTTTTATCAATTTAACTAATTAAAATGATTAAATCGCTTTTGTTTTCCTGATCCCTGACCCCTGCTATCTATTATATCCCTTTTACCAGTTTATCCAAAGGCCCGAGTGCCTTAACAGCATCCGTCACCCCTTGGACAACCCTGGCAAATCTCTCCCCCTCAGATGCAGAAATCCATGTAAATACAGTCCTGTCAGGTTCTATACCGATGTATGAAAGAAAATTCTTTAACATGGCAAATTTCCTCTTGGCAGACAAATTTCCTGTCAGATAGTGGCATTCTCCCGGGTGACAACCGGACACAAGCACACCGTCCGCCCCCTCCTGAAGAGCCTTGACGATATAAAAGGGATTTATCCTTCCCGTACACGGAACTCTTACTATTCTCACATTCGGAGGATATTGTATCCGGCTTATGCCTGCCAAGTCAGCCCCGGCATAGGTGCACCAGTTACAGCAAAAAGCAACGATCTTCGGCTCCCAGTTTTTATTTGGTTTGTTTTCAGACATATATACTCTTCTAACCTGTCAGGGCAGCTATCTGCGCCAGAATTTCCTCATTATTAAATCCATTCAAATCAACCGCATTCATCCTGCACGATGCGGTACACACACCACACCCCTTACAAAGGACCGCGTTCACCACCGCGCAGCCCTCGTTCTCATCCACCTCTATGGCAGCAAAGGGACAGTTTTCCTCGCAGAGTCCGCAGGCCATGCATCTCTCCTTGATTACATAGGCAACTTTTCCTTCAGATTCTATAAAATCCTTGGTGAGAATAGTGCACGCCCTGGATACGGCGGCATTGGCCTGAGTGACGGTCTCATCGCTCATCTTCGGAGAATGGGCCATCCCACAGAGAAAAACACCATCCGTCGCAAAATCTACAGGCCGTAACTTTACATGGGCCTCAAGGAAGAACCCATCCTGATTCAACGATACTTTCAGCATCCTCCCGATAAGATTATTATCAGGATTGGCAGCAACACCGACACTCAGTGCCAGGATGTCCGCTTCAAGCTCTACCGGTTCACCCACCACAGGGTCAAAAACTGTCACGGAAATTTGGGAGTCAACTCCCTTCACTGTGGGTTTTCTGTCTTCATCAAAGCAGATAAACTTAACATTGGCCTCCCGCGCTTTTGTATAGTAATCCTCCTTAAATCCATACGTCCTGATATCCCTGTAAAGGACGGTGACATCCTTGTTTGGATCGGCTTCTTTTATCTTCAGGGCATTTTTTATTGCCTCACTGCAACAATACCTGCTGCAGTAAGGCCTCTCGGTATTTCTTGAACCGACACACTGTATCATGACCACGCTCTTCGCATCGGCAACCTTTCTATCCTTTTCATAAATGAGCTTTTCAAGCTCACGCTGGGTCACAACGTTATCATTTTGACCATAGAGATATTCATCTGTCTCAAGTTCGTATGCACCAGCCGCTACAATGACCACACCATGTTCAAACCGGTGCTCGACTCCCCGGGCTTCAATTGTAGTCTCGTAATTGCCGATAAATCCCTCGATATCTTTTATCTCTGCCCCGGTATAAACATGTATCAAATCACTCTTTTCAACACGGTCCAGCAGTCGCGCCATATGGTCAACGGCATCAAGGCCTTCCAGGGTATTGTACAGCTTACGATAATTTCCACCCAGTTCCTCTTCCTTCTCTATAATATAGGACTCAAAACCCTGATCAGCAAGAGAAAGGGCAGCCGTTATCCCGGCAAGACCACCGCCGATAATAACTGTTTTCTTGTTGATGCCAAGCTGCCCCGGCGTCAAGGGCTTTAAATACTCAGCCTTGGCAACAGACATACGGACAAGGTCCTTTGCCTTCTCCGTTGCCGCTTCAGGTTCATTCATGTGGACCCACGAGTCCTGATCCCTGATATTTGCCATCTCAAAGAGGTGCCTGTTCATGCCGGCATTTTCACAATTGTCCTGAAAAAGACCTTCATGTGTCCGGGGAGAGCAGGACGCTACCACGACCCTGGTAAGATTATGCTCCTTGATTACCTCAGCCATCTTTACCGCCGTGTCCTGGGAACAGGTAAAGAGGTTCTCCTCAACATAAACCACATTGGGAAGGGCTTTTGTATATTTAACCACTGCAGGCACATCTACCACTCCTCCTATATTGATTCCGCAATGGCAGACAAAAACACCGATCCTCGGGCCAACCCCTCTCAGATCTCTTTCCAAAGGAACTTTTTCTTCCGCAATCAAAGTCCCCCGCCGGGAAGCCAGCAGACCTTCTGCACATGCTACGGCGCCACTCGCTTCCATAATAGTTTCAGGGATGTCCTTCGGGCCGCCAAAGGCTCCACAGACAAAGACACCGTCACGGGAGGTCTGGACAGGATTTTCGAGAGAGGTTTTGCAGAAACCGTGTTCTTCCAACTCTATCCCCAAAGTCTTAGCAAGTTTCGGGGCATCCTTTGGCGGGGTTAACCCTACTGAGAGGACCACCATATCGAACTCCTCCTCAGTCAGCGTCCCGTCTTCCATAATGTATGTGATAAGGAGATTTTTCGTCCTCTGCATTTCCTTAATTGTCGACGGTATCGACCTGATATATCTAACGCCGTACTCCTCCCTGGCCCTTTCGACAAACCGGTCAAAATCTTTCCCATAGGCGCGGATATCCATATAAAATATCGAGGGTTCAAGCCCGCCGAGATGTTCTTTGGCGATAATCGCCTCTTTCGTCGCGTACATACAGCATACGGAAGAACACCAGCTATTTCCGCAGGATATATCTCTCGAACCCACGCACTGTATAAAGGCTATCTTTTCAGGCTGCATGCCATCGGAAATTCTTTTAACATGACCGAAATAGGGGCCGGACGCGGATAGTATTCTTTCAAATTGTATACTTGTTACTACATTATCATAAAGACCAAATCCGTATTCTCCTTTCAGCCTCGCATCAAAGACTTCAAAGCCGGGGGCGGCAATAATAGCACCGACCTCGATGTTTTCTTCCTCATCTTTCATCTCATGGTCGACGGCACCGGCCAGACAGACATCAACACACCGGTAACATTCAGAGCATACCCCACAGGCAAGACACCTTCCGGCCTCTCCAACAGCATCCCCCTCATCCAAAATATTTACAACTTCACTAAAACCGGCTATTCTCTTTTCCGGGTCGAGAATCGACGGTCTATATCGTTCAATCTTCTTTATCCCGCCGGTATAGGCTTTATTGGCGATATTCTGAGTCCAGTCCTTCTCCCTGCCCGCCTTAATATCCTCTCCCCTCAAATAACGGTCTATGGAAACAGCCGCCTCTTTCCCGGCATTTATAGCCTCAACCACAGTGGCAGGGCCCGTGACATCATCACCACCCGCAAAAACACCCTCCACACCGGTAGCAAAGGTCACCGGGTCAACTTCAAAAGTGTTCCACCTGTTGATAGAAATTCGACTTTTCTCCGGAACAAATGACAGGTCACTTGTCTGGCCTATAGCAGGAATAATCGTGTTGACTTCGAGTATAAATTCTGATCCCTCTATCGGAACGGGACTTCTGCGCCCGCTCTCATCAGGTTTGCCCAGCTCCATGCGGACACATTCGACACCGGTCACTTTACCGTCCCTGCCAAGTATCTTGACAGGCGCTGCCAGATATTCTATCTTAACTTTTTCCTCTATTGCTCCTTCAATCTCTTCAGATAAGGCGGGCATTTCGGCACGTGATCTCCTGTAGAGCACGAAAGCATCTCTGGAGCCGGTTCTGAGCGCCGTACGGACGGCATCCATCGCAACATTCCCGCCACCGATCACTGCAACCCTGTCCCCCAGGAAGACCTCTTCACCCAGGCTTACCCTCCTCAGGAAATCGATCCCGTGAACGACCCCTTCAAGGTCTTCTCCGGGAACGTCAAGTCTGCTGCTGACATGGGAGCCTACACCAATAAATAAGGCATCGTATTGATCTTTGAGGTTACCCATTGTGACATCTCTGCCGACTTTTGTGTTGAGCTTGATTTCAACGCCCATGTCTTCAATGATTTTTATTTCCGCGTTGAGGATGTCTTTGGGGAGGCGGTATTCCGGAATACCCACCGTGAGCATTCCGCCGGCAACTGGAAGGGCCTCAAATACAGTAACCTGATACCCTTCGATGGCAAGATAATAGGCCGCACTCAGCCCGGCAGGACCGGATCCGATTATGGCAACCTTTTTATTCTTCTTTTCCTTTATTTCCGGAATATACTTTGTATTATCATAAAGATCGAGGTCGGCCACAAATCTCTTCAACTGCATAATGGCAATTGGTTCCTCCACCTCTCCTCTCTTACAGACCGACTCACAAGGATGGTGGCAAACCCTGCCGCAGACGGCTGGGAACGGATTGTCTTTCTTAATAAGCTTGAGCGCCTCCCTGTATTTCCCCTCGGCAATTAAGGCCACATAGCCCTGTACGCTGATATGGGTCGGACATGCTGCCTTGCACGGTGCTGTCCCCAATTTGTCTATGGCAAAAGCACTTGGTATGGCTTGGGGTAAATGCCGGTATATGGCCTTTCTCTTATCCAGGTTCTCGTTAAAACCCGCTGGAACGGATATAGGACAGACATTAGCACAATCACCACATCCGGTACATTTATCCAGATCGACGAACCGCGGCCTCTTCGAAAGTTTCACCCTAAAGCGCCCCGGCTCCCCTTCAACAGATTCTACCGATCTCCTCGTCATGATTTCCACATTCGGGTGTCTTCCAACTTCAACCAGTTTTGGAGACAGGATACAGGTAGAACAGTCGTTGGTAGGAAATGTCTTATCGAGCTGAGCCATGACACCGCCGATACTGATATCCTTTTCAACGAGGTATACCTTTATCCCGGAATTGGCAAGGTCAAGGGAAGCCTGGATTCCTGCTATTCCCGAACCGACAACCATCACTGCGCCAATTTTTTCACTATCCTGTAACAACGTTCACCCCTCAAAATTGATGATCTTACAAAAATGACAAAGGATAGATATAACATTATCAAGAATCACGATTGATATATTCGTAAAACATCGGTTTTACGAGACTGTCATTTTTGAGTGCTTGTCATCTTTTCTATCTCTTTCCAGACAGTCCCCTTTCCTTCGCCCGTCTTTGCAGAAAACAGAGCTATGTTACTGTCAAGAGACAATCCCAATATCTCCTTTATGCGTTGCTGTCGAATCTTTATCTGGTTCTTGGAAAGTTTGTCAATTTTTGTCAGGACGACAAGAAAACAAATACGGTAAAAACGGAACCATTCAATAAGAGAAAGATCGTTCTCAGACGGATCCCTTCTTACATCAAGGATTAAAATAACAAGGCGCAAATTCTCCCGTTCTCTAAAATATCTCTCCACCATGGGCCCCCAATCCATCTTCACAGAAATGGGCACCCTGGCATATCCATAACCGGGAAGGTCGACAAAACAAAGCAGGTCGTTTATCACAAAAAAATTTACAAGTCTCGTCCTTCCGGGGGTTGTACTCGTTTTGGCAAGCCTTTTTCGATTAACAAGCACGTTAATAAGCGAAGATTTTCCCACGTTGGATCTGCCGGCAAAGGCCACCTCAGGAAGTAAACTCTTTGGATACTGAGAGGGTTCCCTGGCACTCTTTATAAAGTTTACCGATGTTATTTTCATAGTAATTGTTTAATATTGATAAAATTGTAAAAGGGCTAAAATGCCCCTTCCCTTATATGGAATAGATCGTTGATTACTTACTGCCAAACACTCATCATTACTCAAATTCTATACCATACTTTTCTAATTTCCTCTCAAGTGTAGGCCGCGAGATACCAAGTATTTCGCAGATTTCACCCTTATTCTTGCCAGTTTTCTTGATAACCCGCCTTATATGCTTCTTCTCTATCTCATCTATGGTACAGATTTCAAAATCCTCATCTTTTTCATTTCCTTCGCTTATCGTCTCACTCTGATTTTCTCCTTCGGGAAAGTCTTCCAACAGATCAGGGAAGTCACTTTTTCCGAGAACCTGCCCCTTAGTTATAACAACGGCTCTAACCAGAAGATTCTCCAGCTCCCTGATATTTCCAGGCCAGCTGTATTTCATGAAGATGTCCATCATCTCACGGGATACACTGACAACATTTTTATGTAAATCACGATTGATTTTTTTGAGGAGATAGTCGACAAGAGGGCTGATATCCTCACTTCTCTTTCTCAGGGGAGGAATGTTCATCGATACAATATTCAGGCGATAATAAAGATCGTCTCTGAATTTACCTTCTTTCACAAGTTTCCTTATGTCCTTATTGGTAGCAGCGATTATCCTTGCGTTAACCTTTACTCTATCTTTCCCGCCAACTCTCTCAAACTCCATTTCCTGCAATACTCTTAAAAGCTTGGCTTGAAGATTTATTGACATCTCGCTGATCTCATCCAAAAAAACTGTGCCGTAACGGGCAAGCTCAAATTTGCCCAATTTTTTACTTATCGCCCCCGTAAAGGAACCCTTCTCATGACCGAAAAGTTCAGATTCAAGGAGGGTATCAACAATGGCGGAACAGTTTATCGCTATATAAGGCTCGCTGCTCGACGTGCTATTATGTACAACCTTCGCGATCAGTTCCTTGCCAGTTCCACTCTCTCCTTGAATAAGCACTGTTGTTTTGCTCTGAGAAACAACCCCAATGGTCTTAAAAATTTCGCTCATCGCACTGCCCGTACCAATAATATCTCCGACCTTGAAATCCCTCGAAGGCTCCATGAGGAGACCGTTTATTTTCCTCTCCATTTCAAGGGTTGTTAATGCCTTCCGAATAGCCATGTCCAGCTCATCAACATCAATAGGTTTGTGAATGTAATCAAAAGCCCCCTCCTTCATTGCCTTAATAGCCGTATCCATATCATGATGAGCGGTAATCATAATCACTTTGGTACCTTCATCATCCCCTTTCAGATCCTCCAATACAGTAAAACCATTAATGTCCGGAAGTCTTATGTCCAGGATTACAACATCAGGCGAAACCTCAACTACCTTGTTCAACCCATCAGTACCGGTCAGTGCGGTATGTACTTCATACCCTTCTTCAGTCAAATATAGTTTGAGGGTCTCACATATAGAGCTATCATCATCAATTACAAGAACTTTCGACATGCCACCACTCCCTAAATATGGTGATTGTAAGTTTCTATCGGCTAAAACCGTACAGACTGAGAGGCATAAAGGAATCAAACGATAAAGTGCGGCCCGATGGTTTCATCGGCCTTTTAAGGGCTTACGCCTGAATCTCCAATCCTTCTCCCGTCTCCTCACTGAAAACAAGAAATGTGATACGAACTGTCGTTCCTTTCCCCTTTTCACTTATGACCTCTACCGTTCCATGGTGCAGATCAACAATCTTCTTAACCTGGGTTAACCCAAGACCGGTACCGTATTTCTTATTCGTAAAAAATGGGTTGAATATATGGTGAAGGTCTTCCTTATCAATGCCACAACCATTATCCTTGACTTCAATAACAAGGGATTTATACTTATTTTTAACCAGTTCCGTCGATATTAAGAGTTTTCCCCGATCCTCCATTGCATCAATAGCATTGAGATAGATATTTAAAAATGCCTCCTCCAACATAGCCGAATCAAATTTCACAAGCGGAATTTCTTTATCATATGTACTCTGGATACTTATCTTTTTATCCGTTATTTCCTTTTCAGCCATTGCCAGAGATTCTTTAAGAGCTTTATTGATATCAGCAGGTTCCATTTTAGCTTCTCCAGGCCTGGCAAAAATAAGGATATCTCTTACCAGCTTCTCCAGGTGTTCAACCTCTTTCTCGGCAATCTCAAATCTTTTCAAATCATTTCCTGAAGGTTTAAGCCTTTTTTCCAGGATTTGAAGGCTCATCTTGATAGAAGAAAGCGGGTTCCTGACTTCGTGTGCAATACCGGCGGACAGCTGTCCCACAGCAGCAAGCTTCTGGCTCTCATAGAATTTTTTTTCAAGGTTCTTGAACTCCGTAATGTCCCGTTGAACAACAACATATCGGTCAGTGCCTTTAATCGGCCCGGAGGTCAACAATAAATTTCTCACCGAACCATCCTCTTTTTTTATCTCGATCTCGAAAGGTTTATATATCCCTCTCTTTATCTCCTTCCATTTTTCAAGCATGGAATCTCTGTGTTCCGGGGCAACAAATTCCGTAAAGTGTTTACCCTTGACATGCTGAAGGGCAGATTCGTTTTTTCCTCCCTTTGCCCGGCTGACATAATCGATAACCCCCTCACTGTTGAAGGCAAATACCCGATCGGGGGAACTGTCCAATATAGACTGGAGATAATTGTAAAGTTCTTCCATCTCATTTCTCAGTCTTACATTTTTATCCAGCTCATTTTCGAGAGTCTCGGCATACTCCTTCAATCTGATTCCCATCTCCTTCTCCAGAGAGACATCCTGAAGGGTCTCAATGACCGCGATGATCTCCCCCTTTTCATCATATATCGGGGCCGCCAGAAAATAGAGGTGTCTACCTTTACCGCCTAAGTCCTCAAAGTAATCCATCGCTCCATAAGCACCCTTTACTATCTCCGACTGCTGTACCATATTATTACCATAATACTCTTTTAATCCCTCAACATCATTATCAATAATCAGATCGGCCATAACAGGTCTCTTCTCGTGGTAAAACGGAACATACTGTTTGTCAGTATTTATCATCTCCTTGCCGTCAAAATTGGTCAACTCAGTGCAGGCCTTGTTCCAAAGGATAATTTTATGCTCCCTGTTCAGGACAAATGTCGGTATGGGAGACCCTTCTATGATTCCTTCAATGGTTTTCTTCTCCCTGGCAAGCTTTTCCTGCCAGATACTCTTTTCCTTCAGGTGCTTCAGTTCCTCCTCGAGACGCAGCCGCTTCCTCCCTGAATTAATCACAAATATGCTTCCGATAATAACGGCAGCAATCAACCCGGCAGCCACAGCCATGACAGTGAGAAAAGTTTTACGTAAAAGTGAAATGACCACATCATGAGGAGAACTGATGGCGATCGTCCATTTTCGTATGCCAAGGTTAACCTTGGCATAGGCGACAACGCTTTTTTCAATACTGCCACTATCTCCTATCAGCAAATATTCACCGTATCCCCCTTCGCCTTTTAGTAAAACATCTTTCAGGGAAGCTGTTCCCTCAGACTTCGCACCCTCAAGTATCCCTACATCCTTTCCTACAAATTCAGCATCAGGGTGAACAAGTATTGTACCTCTATCATCCACCATCCAGGAATAGCAAGACACCTCACATTTAACCGGCCTGATATACCGATCAATTATTGTAGAAAGAGAAAGGGCAGCAAAAACCACACCGGAAAACTCATTGTCGGAATCATACCGGGGGACAGCAATAATAATAGACTTAGATATATTTTCCACGTCCTTACCTTTTTTTTCACCCATCGGTACCAGATCGCTTATATATGGAATCCCTGTTTCCTTTACCTCCTGAAAATAGCGGTAAAATTCAAAACTTTTACCCTTTATTCCTTTCATGTAAGAAGTTGGGTAAGTGCCTATGGCGACTCCCTCTTTATCTTCTATGGCTATAAAATTAACCTTCCCTTCCAAATCATTATAAATTACCTTCAGACTCTGGCGTGTGGCTTCGGGCATAGTTCCTTTAACACATGGAAGCTTGGACAGATTTATCATACTTTTTTCGACGCCACCGATGAGATCCTCTATCCCGGTAGCTGTCCCACTGGCAATAACCAGTTGCTGCTTACTGTACTGCTCTACCATATCTTTTTCCCTTGCACTATTGATAACCAGCGCAAACAGGACAATCATGGAAACAACAGTTAAAGTGGCCACCCAGATGGAAAGCGTTGAATTGATTTCAAAACGCTTATTTTTACCGCTGGACTGGGTTTTGTGCATAGTCAATTACTCCCTTCTTTGACCTTTCTCCTTATGTTCTTTAACAGCCATCAATATATAAACACCCACAGCAGCACCCAACGAAATAAGAAGCTTGGTTAATCCACTCTCAATATCAATAACCTTGTCACAGATAAGCCAAACAACCAGGTATGTTACAGCGGTCAATACTTCCTGTATCATTTTATCCTTTCACAACCTGAAATCAAAGTTCCAGAACTTTCATCCATTCTCTCACGAATAAACTTATCTAGGTCTTGCATATTATCGTTCCAACCAAAATATTTCAATAAAAATATACTGATATATGAGCCAATTTTAAAATTCGTTAAATTCACGGATCGCAATTTAACAAGACGTTAAACTATGCTTTTTAGAAAAATATCAAGCACAGAAACCCAAAATTTAAATTATACGAACGTTTATGCTATGTTAAAGCAGAAACCTCAACCCATAATGAAGTGGCATAACTGTTGCAACATCCCCTTCCAGTTCTCAAAGATTTCCCCTTTTACAAAAACACTCTTTATGCTATAAAGGTAAAAGGGGAAGATAAAAACTAATTAACAATGGAAGGAGAATAAAAATGTTTCAGAAACTCAGAAAGATGTTATTAACCCTCTTAACAACAACGGCTGTCCTGCTAATATCTTCACCAGTGGCCTTTGCTTCGGAAGTACTCCCCACCGGTGAATCGTACGTAAAAGTTGCCTTTGCTGTAGGCGCCATGCTTGCAGCTGGTTTTGCTATCGGCATGGGTGCAATTGGTGCGGGTATGGGAATAGGTCAGGCCGCTAACGGAGCATGTACAGCAGTTGGAAGAAACCCCGGAGTTCAGGGAAAGATATTGATGACGATGCTTGTAGGTATGGCCATGGCAGAATCGATCGCCATATATGCCCTTGTTGTCTCGCTTGTTCTCCTTTATGCAAACCCCTACATGAGCTATTTTATTGGATAGTATCAGACAATCCACTTCAAAAACACAGCTAGGGGGGGAAATGATAATGGCAGAAACTAAAAAAGTACAGCAGTTATTCACTGTAGGGAGGATCTTCTTCCTGCTTATCGTAATCCCCTTATCACTCATGGCTCTTCTTATAGCCAATGGCATATTCAAAGTGGGAGAAACAACGAGGCAGCGGGCAACCGCAGCCTTAGACGAAAAATCCCAAAATGAAATAAAGATACGTGCCATCAATACGGCTGAAGACGTTGCCAATTTCCTCGGGGAGAGAAGGAATGATCTTATGATTGCAACGATTATTCCGACAACCGATTCTATATACAAGGAGTTTATAAGCAAGAAGAATAGTTACATATGGGTAAAGGAAGGTGACAAAGTTCAAAAGGTTCTGGCCCCTCTCTACACCGAGATGTCTCTGATTGATAGCACTGGTAAAGAATTGATAAAAATCACTAACGGAAAGATAGTGCCAAAATCAAAGCTGACAAACGTGAGTAATCCTGCAAACACAACTTACAAATCTGAGGATTATTTTGGCAAGGCCAGTAAACTCAAGAAAGGGAACGCTTACATTTCTCACGTCACAGGCTGGTATGTAGACAGGTCTGATTTTGAAAAGGGAAAAAGGTTTATGGGCGTAATTCGTCTGGCCACTCCCTTATTTGACGAAAAAGGGTTTGCGGGGATAATTGTCCTTGCTCTTGATACAAGGCACCTTGCTGAGTTTACCGATCATGTTGTGCCGACTCAGTCTGAATATGTTGTCGAAGCAGATGCATCAACCGGCAATTATGCCTATATGGTGGACAACAGAGGATTCATTATTTCTCATCCGAATGATTACCATATAATTGGTTTTTATAGCAATGGTCGTCCTGCCATGCCGCTTACTGAAAAAACCACAAATGCTCTAACTGAAAAGGGAGAAGAGGTATTAAATCTCAATCTTCTTGGTTTCATGGATAGAGGCATGCCGGAAATTGCAAAGGATGCGGCTGCGGGAAATTCCGGGATTAAGACCTACAAATTCAAAAATCACACAAAATTTGTTGCTTATGCACCAATTAAGTTCTATGCGGAAAGCTACCCAAAGCCTGGTGGATTCGGGTGGATAGGAATGGGAGTAGATGTAGATAAGTTCAATACTCTTGCCAGGGCTTACTCCGAGAATGTGGAGAAAGAAGTAAAATCATGGACAACGACAATCGCCATGATAATTGTTATTTCAGTTATTTTACTTTTCCTCATTACTGCAATTCTCGTAAGGGGAATTTCACGTTCGATAGAAGCGGAAATACCTGAAGGCGCAGAAAGCGTAAATGATTACTATGAGGATGAGGACGAAAAAGAAGAATAAAAAGTAGTAAAAGGCCGGGGGAGGTTCAACTGCTCCCGGCCTTTTTTGAAGCGTCCTTCTTCCCCTATATCCCAACCACTTATTAGACCTGCCGTGAAACCAGAAGCCAGAAATCAGTATCCAGAATTTAAAATGCAAATGGAGATTCAGACTTCTGATTTCTGTCTACTGGACGTCTACTTCTGAATAGTAATGCTTTAAAATATCCCTACAGGAATGCCCTTCTTTGGCCATCACATATGCTCCCCACTGACTGAGCCCAACACCATGGCCGTACCCTCTGCCGTCAAAACGAATCCCGTTCCTTTCTCTTGTCATGGTAAAGAGAGTGCTTTTAATCATTGTAGGATCTACTTTGATACGAAAGTTATTGCTGGAAAGGATACTTTCCCCACCGCTATGCAATATCCTTACTCTCTTAACCCTGCCACTGGGACTGACCTCGACGGTGGCAATCTCATATATATCACCAATATCAAAACCACGTTTATTCAGGGCACCTTTTATCTCATCAAGGCTCAAAAATAGCGTCCATAAATAATTGGGAGCTTTTGTACTATAGCTATCCGGAATACCTTTAAGATAAGGAACATCCGCTGTCCATACATTCTTTGCATTCTCGGTTCGTCCACCGCTGTTTGAATGGAAATAGGCCAGAACCGGCTGATTATCGTAAATAAGTATTTTCCCCCTGGTTTCATCTACAGCTCTGTTAGAATATTCAGATTCCACATCCAGTCCTCCATATACCTGAGAATACGTTGTGGAATAAACATCATAGTCTTTGTTCTCATTTTTCATCTTCTGATAAACTGCATAGCTTCTTGCTACTATTGCCTGTGCCATCAGCGCCTCTGAGGACCAACGCGGAGACATTTCTTTTGGTACAACACCATAAAGATATTCCTCCAATCCTAAAACATTAATAACATCCACTCCTTCATCTGTGCTTTTCTGTATCCTGATTCTTCCCCTGTAGGATTTACCGTTTACCTTCAGTATTCCCTCTTCAGATGGAAGTATAACCAACCTGCTGGAGGAGGAGGGCAAGGCAGCATCATTTACCATTATGGTTTTAATGTGTGTCCTTACAACAGCAATCTGGTCGGAGAGTAATCTGAAAAGTGTATTCATCCCATTTAAATCCTTCACCATAAATGGGGTAGAGCAGCTTATAGTAATCTCCTTCTTACCTTCAATTATCAAGACCCTTATCTCTTTATCTATGGATATTTTGAAAGTCTCTCTTTTATCTTCCTTCTTGATCATGATGGAGGGCTTTGAACAGATCTCGATCATAAATTCGGCAGTTCCCCTCCTCTCACCCTGGGGATACCTTTCAAGATACTTCCTGAATTGCTCCAACGCCTCTCTATTCTTCCCTTTCTCGTAGAGGATCATCCCCGAATTGAAATAAGCATTTCCAACATATTCGCTCCTGTGATATTTTTCCTTCACAATAGAATATTTTTCCAGCGCCAGATCGTCATTATTCAGAAAATAACTGTAAATATCTCCTATCCTTAACACCGATTTTGCCTGCATGTCATAATCATTAGAATTATCTACAATATCCTGATAGGCACCAATTGCTTCGAGGTCAAGTCCCCTTTTAAGATAACTATCAGCCACTCTCATTGCCTGCATAACATCGTAAGTGTGACCCTTCCCCACAAAAATGAGGGACAAACCAATAAGGAAAATGCAGATCATTGGGGATTTTTTAGTCATAACTTTTCTTTTCAAAGGAAGTATTGAAGCTCCCCGCAGCAAGCTGCGGGGAATCTCCGACTGTTTAGTAAGTTAGAAATTATTTTCTGCCAGAAAATAATTTCGTTAACGCATTTATCCCCTTTAGTGGGATTTATCCCCTTTAGCGGGACTTATCCCGTTTATCGGGGTAAGGAAAATTGTTGAATCACAAACGATCATAATGGCTTAGTTCAAATTTGACAGTTGATAGCTGAATTCTGATTTTCTTGAAGGGTGCCGGAGCAGATCGTAAGCCGAGTTCTGTTCCCCCTCCCGGTTACCCGAAAGGGGGTGATGATCATTAATCTGGAACAACAGTTGCCTGTTGCTTCAAGCGACACTACCCGAGAACTTCGAGCGGGCTACTCTCAAACGTTCTCCTATTTGGTCTTGCTCCAGATGGGGTTTACCAAGCTTTCCCGGTCACCCGGAAAACTGGTGAGCTCTTACCTCACCTTTTCACCCTTACCCGGTGTGATGGACAGAACCAGTCTCACCGGGCGGTATATTTTCTGTGGCACTTTCCTTAGGGTCACCCCCAGTCGCCGTTAGCGACCATCCTGCCCTGTGGAGCTCGGACTTTCCTCCGGTCCGGCATGCTATCTTTAATCCTGAAACAAATTCAGGACAAGTTCTCTGCACAACCGAACCAGCGATCATCTTACCTACTCCGACACCACTAAAAGATGTTAAGCTAATTTTTATCTATATCACTCCAATGTATAATTCTATTACAGTTAGGACATAATATCAAATCCTCAAATTTTTGCAATTCGTTGTACATCTGAGGAGGAATATTCATGTGACATCCACCACAAACTCCATTCCACACCGAAACCACGGCAAGGTCGTTTCTCTTTTCCTTAATAATCTCATATTTTTTAACGAGATCTTTATCAATTTCTCTCCTCACATCATCAATTTTCTTCTGACATGCTGAGAGTTCAGAATCGATAGAATTTATTGCCTGCTCAATCTCACTTCTTGCTTTTTCGTATTTCAAACGATAAGCGTTAAGTTCTTCTTCCTTACTTTTCAATCCTTCCCTTACGACATCTATTTCTTCCAAAATATAAATAGTCCCATCTTCGATCTCGCTGTTTTTTCCCTCGACAGTTTCAATCTCTTTAAGCATAGCATGATATTCTTTGTTTGTTTTTATCTCCAGCAATCTATTTTTAGTCTTTTTAAGACTTTCGATACCTCTTTTAAGGCTTTCCTCTTTTTCTCTATGCATCACATTTAATTCTTCAAACCTTCTCCTTTCCTCCCCCACCTTGTCCTCAAAACTCTGAAATCCCTTATCAAGTTCGGCTATCTTATCCGGCAATTTCTCATTCTTCATTTTTATTTCTTTCATCTCTAAATCGTTTTTCTGAAGTTCTATTAATAATAATATCTGTTTCTTCAATAAACTTCCTCCTTTATTCATTTACGACTCATTTACAAAAAAAAATGCACCAAATTGGTGCATTTTTTACGGAATGAGAATCTCCTGAACAGCATGATGTTTGCTTAATATCAGCCATATACAATCATTCACACACATTTCTATTTTATTACAGATATCCATTACCTGAAAAAGATGCTAAAGACATTCACTCACTCAACGTGGCTTTGAAAAATACAATACACTCTCTCGATCTACTCTTGGAACCACATCCCAAAAGCTTTTATAGAGCTTTTTCTATGTCCTGCGAAGCTCTCACCGAAAGATGGTGGGCCCACCTGGGTTCGAACCAGGGACCTACCGGTTATGAGCCGGTGGCTCTTCCAACTGAGCTATGGGCCCAAAGCACAAGACCTTTAAAACCTCCCTCAAAACGCACAGCAAGGCATAGCTGACAAATGTAATAGTGCTATCCCTTAACATTTCGAAGTTCCCTGCAGTTAATCACATAGAACTTCAATTTCACTTAAAAATTAATATTTTATCAAATCCATCGGAGTTGGATTTCGAGATGTTTACAGATTTTGTAAACATTTAAGCTTATTTCTCAAAACAATTTGGTAATTTATACTCATTCTAAATTTCTGTCAAGGTCTTATTTCGCTCCCGCTTTATTTCCCTTTTCCTGGAAAGATTTTTCACCTTCCTTAAAGCATTTGCCTCTATCTCCTTGGTCAGCTCTATGGTTTCATCTAAATTATCCATCTCATCTTCCAGTTCATAATCCGCCCGTTCACCGATACCGAACCGCATTCTCAACACCTTTTCCTCCCTCGGTGTTAAAGTAGAAAGAATGCCCCTGGTATGTTCGGCAAGATTCATATTTATTGTAGCCTCCGAAGGAGACATAACTCCTTTATCCTCAATAAAATCACCTAGGTGACTATCTTCTTCCTCTCCTATCGGAGTTTCCAAAGATATAGGTTCCTTGGCAATCTTTAAGACCTTTCTTACCTTTTCCAAGGGAAACTCCATCTTATTGGCAATCTCATCTGGAGTCGGTTCTCGTCCTAATTCCTGAACTAAATACCTGGAAGTTCTAATGAGCTTGTTAATAGTCTCAATCATATGTACTGGAATTCTTATTGTTCGTGCCTGATCGGCTATCGCTCTGGTTATAGCCTGTCGAATCCACCACGTGGCATAGGTAGAAAATTTATATCCCCTTTGATATTCAAATTTTTCAACGGCCTTCATCAATCCAATATTTCCTTCCTGAACAAGATCCAAAAACTGCAATCCTCTGTTTGTATATTTCTTGGCAATACTTACGACCAATCTGAGGTTCGCTTCAACAAGTTCCTTTTTTGCCAGATTTGCTTTTTTCTCTCCCTGTTCTATCGAAAAGGCTATTCTCTTCAAGGAGTCTACCGTGAGGTCGGTATCTGATCTTATCTTTCTTATCTTGCTGCGGATCTCCCTTAGGACTTTTTCATATTTTTTCAGCGTTTCAACCGAAACCCCTATTTTCTTTGCAATTTGCTTTTCATTTTGGGGTTCTCTTCTCATCAAGATACATGTCCTTTCCAACACATTGAGTGACATACCAGTTTTCTCTTTACATCTCAAAATATCCTTCTCAGCTTTTTTTATTTCATTAACATAAGCCTTGAACCTTAAAGCTATTCTGTTGATTTGATTTTTGTTAAACTTATTTTCTTTACATAGATTCATGATGTTTTTTGTATTTTTCCTTAATCTTAACTTCATTCTCTTCTGCTGAACATCATCAAGCCCTTTTTCCTTGAACTTCTTATAAAGAACCTCATTTTTCTTGTTTATTGCTGCTATTTTATCAATAATCGAAAGTGCCTTCTCTTTGTACACCTCTTCTTCTACAAAACCATCTTCAACCTCAAGATTATGGACAACATTTTTCACTCTAAACTCTCCACTCCTCAACTTAGCACCCATCTCTATTACATCTTTAATTGAAACCGGTACGCTGAAAATGGCGTCTATTATTTCTTTTTCTCCTTCTTCTATTTTTTTCGCGATCTCTACCTCCCCTTCACGACTGAGCAGAGACACAAGGCCCATCTCCCGAAGGTACATTTTCACAGGATCACCCGTCTTGGGAGGAACAGGAATGACAGTAACATAATCATTTTCTTTTGAATCAATATCCTCTTCAATCGTTTTTTTCAGGATTATTTTTTCACCCTTGTCGGTATCAATAATATCTATGTTCTTCTCGCCAAAGAGTATAATAATGTCATCTATCTGGTCTGAAGATATGACATCAGACGGCAAAATATCATTAACATCATCATAGGTTAGAAAACCCTTTTCCTCACCTAATGTAATAAGTCTTTTCAACTCATCTGACTGTATTTTCTTTCCCATATTTGTTCTCCCTGATAGTTCTGGGTTTAAAGTTCAAAGTTCAAATCGAAACCTGGAACTCAGAACTTTGAACTCTATAATAGCTCTTTTTCCTCTTTCAATAATTTTTCCTTTTCCATTAAAAGGGTGTTCCATATTTTTTGATCATTCGTTTCCTGGGCTTTAACAAGTTCCCTATTTAAACTTTTACGTTTCCCCTTGTACCACTTCTGCTTTATCCTCTTAACTGAATCATCAAAGACCCTGTCAATAACCGCATCATCATAGGGACTCTCAGTCATTGTTAACTTCAGGAGTCTCTCCCTTACAACTCCATCTTCAAGGCCATCTACAACATCAGAAACATTAAGTTTCCCATTCCTACCATAGGATTGCCCCAAGACATTTCCCAATCTTTTCAAATCATCACTCATAAAATAATCTAACACTTTTCCATCTATAATTTCAGGAACCTTGAAAGGGTATTCCAGCATCATATGAATAAGGCCAAGTTCTATAACATCTACATATTTGTTTTTCTTCTTGCCTGATAGATCTTCTCCTGTAGCTTTTCGGGAACTTAGCTTCCTGTTTATCTCTCTTTTCAGGAGCCTTTGGTCAATACCCGATTTTTCTGAAACTCTTTTTATGAAAAGATTCCTTTGGATTGTATCACCAATATTCGAAATAAATAATACTGCATCCATCACCGAATCCAGATTTTCTTCAAAGGTCTCCTTGCCCCCTATTATCTTCTCTATATAATAATCCACCATAGATTGAGAATGATCAACCGCTTTCTCCAATGCCTCAATTCCAAAACTCCTGACGTACTCGTCAGGATCATAACCATCAGGAAGGACTACTATCTTCGTGTTGAGATTTCCTTCAAGAAACAATTTCAGGCTACGCTCCAAGGCATTCTTCCCACCCTCGTCAGGATCAAACATCACTACGAGATTTTTCGTATATCTTCTGATCAGGGCTACGTGCTCTTTTGTGACGGCCGTCCCAAGAGTGGCAACAACATTAGAAATGCCGAAACTTCTAAGCGACAGGAGGTCTAAATATCCCTCAACAAGAATTGCATAATCCTTTTTTCGAATATCATCCTTGTTCCTGTTCAGGCCATACAGGATTTTCCCCTTCACATATACTGGAGATTCCGGAGAATTCAGATATTTCGGCTCACCACTACCGATAACCCTTCCACCAAAGGCTACTACATTTCCACTTATATCCTCTATCGGGAAAATCAACCTTCCCCTGAATCTGTCATAAAACCCTCCATTACTCTTCGGTATAATCAAACCTGCCTTTTCAACAAGTCCCAAAGGAATATTTTCCCCTTTTAAAAATCTCTTTAGATATTCCCATCCATCCATAGAATATCCGAGGTTAAACTCTTTTATTACAGGATCTTTTATTCCCCTCTTTTCGAGATACCCTCGTACCACCCTTCCCGCCTCCGAAAAAAGGTTCTTCGAAAAATATTGAGCTGCCAGCAGGTTAACCCGCTTAAGTTCTTCCCTTATGCTGATTTCCTTCTTTTCAGCACCACTCATATGCCTTGATTCGATAACAATCCCCATCTTACCGGCCAGGTGTCTCACTGCCTCGGGGAAAGACATGTTGTCAATCTTCATAAGAAAGGTAAAAACATTTCCGCCTTCGCCACAACCAAAACAGTAAAAGATTTGTTTATCAGGATTTACAGTAAAAGACGGTTTTTTTTCTTTGTGAAAGGGGCATAAACCGGTAAAATTCCTTCCGGCCTTTTTAAGAGTAACATATCCCGAAACGAGACTAATAATATCTGCCCTGCTTCTTATCTCTTCTATCTTATCCTCTGGAATATGTTCCTTCAATACTCTTTACCCTTTATGACAGGCTTATATTAAACACAAAAGATTTGAGGAAGACCTTTGAAAAACATGAAAAGGGGTTTCTGATAGCAAATTAATGCTGCTGGAAATAAAACCAAATCATCAAATTTGATGTATTCGTAAAAAGTGAAGCTCCCCGCCCGCATGGCGGGGCTTCCCGGTAAGGAATATGTTTTTTTAATTGCGGCCCCCTTGCGGGATGCGCTCCCGGTCAGTTTTACTCGCTCAGAGAGTATTTTGGGGATGCTGGTGTTACCTCGCTAAAAATCTAAAACTCGCACTTATACACTCAAACAATTAGATTTTTTAAACGTCAGGTACCATCATCATATTTTTCCCAAAATCCTCAAATTACTTACGTGATTCTTCGAATTCACTCGCAAAAGACTTTTTACGAGACTGTCAAATTTCCTCCTTTAGAGATTTTGTCTTTGACCGGGAGCCCGCCCTGTGGGCGGGATGCTTCGCATTCGCTTGAAGTGTGAACTTTTTCACTTATTAATTGTCTAACCTATACCTCAAGTAGATAGCTTTGCCTTTACCTTGTCACTTACAATTTTCCCATCGGCCCTGCCGGTCAATCTTGGCATAACTACTTTCATAACCTTTCCCATATCCTTAATGCTGACTGCCCCAACATCTTCTATAGCTTTTTCTATTTCCGTTTCTATTTCCTCTTCTGATAACTGTTCAGGCATAAAAAACTGGACAACCGCAAGCTCTTTTTCTTCTTTTTCAACCAGATCTACTCTTCCACCCTTTCTGAACTGTTCTATCGAGTCCTTCCTCTGTTTCACAATAGAAGACAGCACCTGCAGTAACTCCTCATCATTTAATTCCCTCTTTAAATCAATCTCTTTATTATGCAAGGCCGATTTAATCATACGTATAGCGGACAATTTTATCTTATCCTTGGCCTTCGCAGCTGAAACCATCTCACCGTTAATTTTTTCCTTCAAATTCACAATATCACCCATTTAATTATTAAAGAGGTTAAAGGTTCTAAAGTAGCTAAATTTTAGGCACTTAAACAGCTTTAGCTCACCTTGGGAACTTTAAACTAATATATGAAGTTTTTTTAATTTGTCAATAACTATTGTCAGTTCAGCTCATCCTTCAATCTTCCACCTCCCAAAACATGCATATGAAGGTGAAAGATTATCTGCCCCCCTTCTTTATTACAATTTATAACCGTCCTGAATCCCTTCTTGTCAATGTTATTGATCTTCGCTACCTTCTGTGCAGCCGAAAACATAGCAACAAGTATATCCATTTTTTCCGGTGTCACATCCAGAAGCGTCGGGATATGGTCCTTTGGTATAATAATTACATGGACAGGAGCCATTGGATTTATATCATTAAAGGCCAGCACCTTTTCATTTTCATAAACCTTGGTGCTTGGTATTTCACCATTGATAATTTTACAAAAGATACAATCTTCCATCCTAATATCCCTCCGGGTTATGAATTCAAAGTTTCGAGTTCAAAGTTCTGGATTCTGGCTTTCGGGTTTTGAGTTTAACTTTTAACTTTGAACTCTGAACCCGAAACTCTACAAAGGGCATCCTCCAAACGCAACGCACCGCTATAGAGGGCTTTTCCAATGATAACCCCGACGACACCGAACCTCTCAATCTCAAGCAGTTTTTCAATATCATGAATATTTGATACACCACCAGAGGCTATCACCGAAATATCCACAGATGATGCAAGGTTTCTTGTAGCTTCTATATTTACACCAACTTCCATACCGTCTCTTTCAATATCAGTATACACGATTGCATCCAGTCCATATCCTTCATAACTCTTTGCCACTTCCAGAGCCGATTCGGTCATCCCTTCCGTCCACGCTTCAACAGCCACCTTTCCACCACTCGCATCAATGCCAAGAATAACTTTACCCTCGTTAGCTGTGCAGGCATCCATCACAAATTTTCTATCTTTCAGAGCAGCCGTTCCCAGTATGACCCTGTACACTCCTATTTCGAGGTAATCGTCGAGGGTTTTCATATCTCTTATCCCGCCACCAACCTGAACAGGAACATCTGTCTCCAAAATGATCTCTCTGATGACCTCTTTATTTCTGGGAAAACCAGCAAGAGAACCATCCAAATCAACAACATGAATCCGCTCTGCACCCTTATCCTGCCATATTCTGGCAACCTCAACAGGATTATCCGAATATACCGTGGCACGACTAAAATCGCCCTGAAGCAGACGTACACACTTACCATCTTTTAAGTCTATTGCAGGTATTATGATCAAATTCGACTCCTTTGGGACATCACCAATCGTCCCTCTTCATCTTGATATGGGGGAACTAAGCGTGGAAAGATTGAAAGATTTACAATGTGTTCCTCTCTCCTTAACCTTATTACATCGGAGGAAAGGGAATTAGAAGGATGTCTATTCATCCCCGTGTACAACGCAGGTCATTCTGACATAATTTCATAAAATTGAAGCTCCCCGCAACAAGTTGCGGGGAAGCTCCAACTGTTTAGTAAGTTAGGAATTATTTTCTGCCAGAAAATAATTTTGTTAACGCATTTATCCCCTTTAGTGGGACTTATCCCGTTTATCGGGGTAAGGAAAATATTTTTTTGTCCGCTCGCTAACCCTGCCGCAAGCAGCGGGGAACAAAGTAATTAGAAGAATACACTCGCTGCTCAGTTCAAGTGGAGTTTGAAGGGTATGCCCTCAAGGTAAAAATCTTTTTAGAGGTCTCTTTATTGCAGATCAGGAAAGTTTTTTAAGACCTCATCTATCCCCATTTCAGACAATTCCTCTGCAGTAATCCATCTCCCTCCATATTTAAAGAAAGATGAAGCCTGAAGAATATTTTCTAAAAGCGACCTCTGCGTCCTGTCAAAAACACCTCTCCATACCAGTGTTCCATCGCTGACCCTGATCAAATATATACCAAAGGCTACGGAAGCGGGTTTCTCAGCAAAATAGGGATATCCTTCTCTTTCTCTGTAGCGGTAGACATATCCCGCCACAACACCATCGGCACCCAGCTCTGTGCCAACTTTCCTTAATATTTCAAGTGGGGTCGCTTTGAGTGAATCAATGGATATTCTCCTGTAAACACCACCTACTCTGTCAGCAGGAATCAGGATAAATTGTTTGGAATCCTTGAGTTTCCTGAAAAATACCTTTTCAACTAACTTCTCAGCACCCTCTGAAGATTTACACGTCCTGAAGATTGTTCCACTAAGAGGACAACGAACGGTCTTGACAGAAGCTTCTTCTGGAATCACTATCTGAAAGGGAACAACTGCAATTCTATTCAAGACAACCGCACCCCTGCGAGAAGAATTTGTATCGATACCCGCTTTAGAAGTACAACCGGAAATGAAAAATGGGAGAAAAACAGACATAAAGAAGCATGACACCCATACAATAGCTTTTAAAGAACTCTTCTTGATGAGTATCACCCCCCCCCTGTTGAAGTGTCTAAAGTTTGAAGTGCCTAAAGTTAAAGATAATTATCCTTAACTTTAGTTCAATTTAGACACTTTAGATCACTTTAGGCACTCTTTGTTACTTACAATTTACCCTTTGTTGAAAGCACACCTTTTATCCTGTCATCAATGGAAATTGACCTGTTCAGTGCCCGCGCAAAAGACTTGAAAATAGCTTCCGCTATGTGGTGGTTATTCCTACCATATATGACATTTATGTGCAAGGTTATTCCGCTATTATCAGAAAAAGACTTGAAAAAATCCCTGAGCAGATCTGGATCAAAATCCCCTATTTTTTTCTGGCTAAACTCCGCATTAAAAACAAGGTAAGGTCTCCCCGAAACATCCATATCGACTCTACAGAGGCTTTCATCCATTGGAACGACAGCCGATCCATAGCGACTAATTCCCTCTTTATTGCCCAAAGCCTTTTTTACCGCCTTGCCCAAACAGATCCCGATATCCTCAATCAGATGATGATAATCAACATCGATATCTCCTCTCCCATCCAGAACAAGATCGAAAAAACCATGTTTTACCATAAGGCTAAGCATGTGATTGAGAAAAGGTATGGTGGTTGATATTTCACCACTTCCTGTCCCATCAAGACTCAGATCAACTTTTATTTCTGTTTCAGCCGTCTTTCTCTCTACTTTAGCTTTCCTTACCATAATCAACAATCCTTTCAGATAAGATGAATCTAAAAAATCGAGTTTTGGTCAGATAACCTTGTTAAGTGAATACTCTATAAACCCCTCAGCTCCGGCCTCTTGTAAGAGAGGGATTAATTCCCTGACAATATCCTTGTCAACAATGGTTTCCACGGCAAACCAATCTTCACCATGCAACTCAGATATGGTAGGTGCCTTCAAAGATGGAAGCAAAAGGATAACCCTCCCAAGATTTTCCCTGGAAACATTCAATTTCAATCCAACCTTACTCATGGCCCGGAGAGAACCGTCAAGAAGCACTCTTATATGCTCAATCTTCTGTCTCTTCCAAGTATCCGCCCACGCTTCTCTGTTTGCAATTAACTGAGTATTCGTCCTCATCAATTCATGGATGATTCTCAATTTGTTGGCCCTCAGGGTACTCCCGGTCTCAGTTACTTCAACTATCGCATCTACAAGACCTTCAACCACCTTGGCTTCGGTAGCTCCCCAGGAAAATTCTACCTCAACATTTATTCCCCTTTCTTTAAAATATCTCTTTGTAAAATTGACCAGTTCCGTTGAGATTCTTTTACCGTCCATGTCCTCTATTGTCTTTATTGGAGAGTCTTCTGTTACAACCAAAACCCACCTTGCCTGTCTTGCTGAAACTTTTGAATAAATAAGGTCCTGAACTACAACAACATCCGACTCATTTTCTACGATCCAGTCCATACCGGTGAGGCCAAGATCAAGTGTGCCATCTTCAATATATCGCGCCATTTCCTGAGCCCTAACAAGGGCACAAGAAATGTCTTCATCGTCGATATCCGGAAAATAACTCCTGCTGTTGTATGAAATTTTCCATCCGGCCTTTCCGAAGAGATCAACCGTACTCTTCTCCAGGCTCCCTTTTGGTATTCCCAATTTCAACTTTTTCATTTATAAACTTCCTCTGGATTGAATATTTTTTTTCCAATAACATCCACCTTACCATCGGATAACTTTCTATAAAAACATGTATTGTAACCGGTATGACATGCGGCTCCTCCTACCTGTTCTACTTTAAGTAGAACTGTATCGGAATCACAATCTATCATAATATCCTTAACCAGCTGAACATTGCCGGATGTTTCACCTTTAACCCACAAGGTATTTCTCGATCGACTCCAGTAAGTAGCTTTACCCGTTTCCAGGGTCTTTGACCATGATTCCTTATTCATATAGGCCAACATCAGTACATCTTTAGTCCTATAATCCTGAACGATAACCGGTACAAGCCCCTCACCCTTCTTAAAATCTAATTCTACCATAAATTAACCCCTTATTTCACTGTAAGACTATGATATTATAAACCAAAACATGAAGCTTTCTTTCAGTTTGAACATCATAATATAATTGAAAAAATGCTTTATATCAAGAATTATATTTTTTTGATTTTTGTCTTGCCTACACATATTTTTTATGTTAGTTACCCTTATATCATAATATCGCAGAATTTAACTCTGATTTCATCAGAACATTTATTCTGATCCTAAATCTTTAAAATAAAAGGAGGTTATAGCTATGACAGTGTTAGCAGGTGGTGTTGCAGCGGCAGTTTTAGGTTTTTTTGGTCTTATCTTTTGGTGGAAACCATTTCTTATTTTACTTGCCGGTGGAATTCCCATTGCGCTTTTATTGGGAGGCGGGCTTGCAATCTACGTTGGAATAGATGAATTTAAAGACAAAAAGGAAGAGAAGATAGTAGAGGCAAATAAAGAAAAAGAATTAGAGGAAGCCAAAAAAGAATTAGAACAGGCTAAGGCCAAGGCGGAACGGTTAAGCAAGGCCCAAGAAGACCTTCAAAAGGCAAAAAACGAAGCAGAAAAATACAAAGAAGAGCTTGAAAATATAAAAAAGAACGCCAAGAAAAAAGCGGAAAAATAATCTTTTCTTCCTCCGTAAATCATCGGGAAGAATGGCAAGAAACCTTCTTTTTTTAAAAACAATTTTTTACTGCCAAGACAATGATAAAAGCCAACTTGCACCAACATAAAAGTCACACCTATCTTAATATCTACAAGTATTAAGGCCTGCTGCCTGTCTCGAAGAGACGGGTAGGCAGGCTTTCCAAAAATTACCAATTTGCTTTCCCAATTTGTTTACAATATAAACAGGAAATGATAGTATTTTTTTTTTTGATGAATGCGTTTAAATCTTAAGAGAGAAGATACTTTCAAAAAATACCTCTGGAGGACAAAATGAAAAAAGAGAATATACTTTTATTGACATTCTTAACCTTAACTTTTTTAGCAGCATCTATTATGCCGTACGGTATCTCCGATGCAAAGGCCGCTACCGTTGATCTCACTTACAGTATCTTCTTCCCTGCCACTCATGGCCAGTGCAAGGCTGGGGTATCATGGGCGAAAGAAATAGAAAAACGAACCAATGGAAAGGTAAAAATCACCGTTTTCCCCGGAGGAACCCTGACAAAGGCAAATCAGTGTTACGACGGAGTTGTCAATGGAATATCAGATATAGGAATGTCATGTTTTGCCTATACGAGGGGGCGCTTCCCGGTAATGGAAGCTGTTGACCTCCCCTTCGGGTATCCAAACGGTCAGGTCGCCACACATGTGGCCAACGAATTTGCCAAAACAATTAAGCCAAAAGAGCTTGATGATGTAAAAGTTCTTTACATCCACGCACATGGACCCGGCCTCCTCCACACAAAAAAGGCAGTCAGGACATTGGAGGACTTAAAAGGCATGAAAATAAGATCTACCGGTTTGAGTGCAAAGGTTGTAGAGGCACTCGGTGGCGTGCCGGTGGCAATGCCACAGGGCGCAACCTATGAATCTCTACAAAAAGGGGTTGTTGAGGGTACTTTTGGCCCTATTGAAGTTCTCAAGGGATGGAAGCAGGGCGAGGTCATAAAATACACAACTGAATGCGATGGCATTGGTTACACAACTGCCATGTTTGTGGTGATGAACCTCAAGAAGTGGAACTCTCTCCCAAAGAACATACAGAAAATCTTTGAAGATGTGAGCAATGAGTGGGTTGATGTCCACGGGAAAGTCTGGGATTTGAACGATTCCGAAGGCCGCAAATATACTTTAAGCCTCGGCAATAAGATAATTCCCCTTTCTAAAGAAGAAAATCTCAGGTGGAAAAAAGCGGTCAGTCCTATGATAGATAATTATATAAAGACCACCAGAGAAAATGGTCTGCCGGGAGAAAAGGCAGCAAAGGAAACAGAAAGCCTTATTAATAAATACCGTAAGATTTATAAGTAACTGCTATCGGCTAAAAGCGGCGGCTTGGGACACAAAGGCACATAGTTACAAAGGCACAAAGTAAAATTACTTTTTTCTTTCTTTGTGCCTTTGTCTTTGGTACTTTGTGCCTCTATTATACATATAAAATCAAACTAAAGTATTCGCCTGAAGGTAAGGTTTTACCCATTCCCCTAATGGAAGAAAACGAGAGAGAATAGATAAACAAAAAATGACCCGTTTAGAAAAATCAATCCTTTCAATAACACAGAAATTTAACGGGGTAGCGGCGGCGGCAATTGTAATAATGATGGTACTTACATGTGCTGATGTCATTTTACGTTTTTTCCGTCACCCAATTCCCGGCACCTATGAAATGGTTGGCCTTTTAGGTGCCATCGTTGTCTCATTTTCCTTAGCTCACACTTCAGCAATGCGGGGACATATCTCCGTTGAATTTATTGTTCAAAAACTCCCCAAAACGGCACAAATTGTTATTGACGGTATCAACTCCCTCCTCGGTATGGCCCTTTTTGGATTGATAACATGGCAGAGCTTGTTGTATGCATCAAGTCTGATGCATACCGGAGAAGTCTCGCTGACATTACAGATGCCGATTTATCCCTTTGTTTACGGAATAGCCATAGGCTCCGGAATGCTCTGCGTGGTATTATTAATAGATTTCCTCCAATCACTAAAAAGGATAAAACAAAAGTGACCCCCACGATTGTAGGCTTAATCGGTCTCGGTGCCCTCGTTCTGCTCATTTTTTCCAGAATACCGGTCGGTTTTATCATGGCTATAATCGGTTTTCTGGGATTCGGCTATTTAGTCTCTTTTGACGCAGCAATGAATCTCGTCGCAAAGGACATTTTTTCGGTATTCGGGTCGTATAGTCTGACAGTTATACCGCTGTTCGTCTTGATGGGACAGCTTTCATATCACGCGGGAATAAGCAGCAGGCTTTTTAACATGGCATATAAATTTATGGGACACTGGCCCGGAGGGCTTGCCATTGCCGCGATAGGAGCATGTGCCGGCTTCGCTGCGATTTGCGGTTCTACTAATGCAACAGCGGCTACCATGGCAGCAGTTACACTCCCCGAAATGAAGAAATATAATTATAAAGCGGGACTGGCAACGGGTGTGGTTGCCGCGGGCGGGAGTCTCGGAATACTCATACCGCCAAGCGTTATCTTCATCATCTATGGGATAATGACAGAACAATCCATAGGTAAACTGTTTATGGCAGGTATCCTGCCGGGACTGCTCCTTACAGTACTTTTTATCCTAACGATAACCATCTGGACATATCTGAAACCCGAGATCGCACCAAGAGGTCCCAAAACAACCTTCAGAGAAAAAATAGCATCCCTCTCAGGACTGATTGAGACGCTACTTCTTTTCATTTTAGTGATGGGGGGACTCTTTGTAGGATTCTTTACGCCAACAGAAGCAGGGGGTATCGGCGCTTTCGGCACCCTTATCCTTGCCATCATCAGGCGCAACCTTTCCTGGCAGGGTTTTGTCACATCGCTTTCTGAAACGACACGGATTTCGTGTATGATACTTGTAATAGTGGCAGGCGCCACGATCTTCGGACACTTTCTTGCCGTATCAAGGATCCCCTTTGATATTTCAAACTGGATATCAGGATTCAACGCCCCACCTTTTGTAATCATGAGCATGATCATCATGTTATACCTGATAGGTGGATGTTTCCTCGATGCCCTGGCACTTATTACGCTTACCGTGCCTATCTTCTATCCGGTGGTCATCCTCATCGGCTATGATCCGATATGGTTTGGAGTAATAATCGTGCTAATAACCCAAATCGGCGTGATTACACCACCGGTCGGAATTAACGTCTATGTCGTCAGCGGTGTCGCCAGAGACGTGCCACTCGATGTTATCTTTAAAGGTGTCCTGCCATTTCTCCTGGCATTAATAGTAGGAACGTTTTTTCTGATCCCATTCCCCCAAATCGCCCTCTTCCTTCCCAGCCTGATGAGGTAAACACGATCTGTCCCCTTTATCTTATGCGCGTTTTGACTTGAAATAAAAGGACCCATTGTGGTAGCTTTTCCGGAAAAGCATACAGGAATACCTATCATGACCAGCTTGAGATCAAGAATTCTCCCCATTCATATCATTCTCATCATAATCATCTTTTCCCTTTGTGGATGCTGCCTCTTTCCCAAAAAAGAACGGAGAGAAGTCACGAGGATGCTTGTAACCGCCTATGATGCGGGCCAGGAATCATGTGGCTGGAAAAAGAAGTATGGGTGTATCGGGCCGCCCGTTTACGCTTACGGACCAAGCAAGGGAAAGAGAAAAAAGGTCGGAATCACCTCAGACGGGACAAAGGCGAAAAAGGGGACCATTGCCGCAGACATAAGAAGATATCCTTACGGTACCAGAATGTATGTCCCCGGCTACGGCTGGGGTGTGGTTCACGATACGGGAAGCGCCATCAAGGGGAATCATATCGATGTATTCTTCAAAGACCACGATGATGCGCTGGAATGGGGCAGAAAATATTTAGATGTTAATATCATATGGGAATGAGGAGCACTCACTCCTTACTGCAAATCGTTTCCTCTTTTTTCCTGAACACTTCAAAGAGAAGGATAACAGCCCCGATTGAAATAGCTGAATCCGCTATGTTGAAGGCAGGCCAGTGATAAGAAATTATATAGAAATCAAGGAAATCAACCACATCTCCAAACCGTACCCTGTCAATCAGATTTCCTACCGCCCCACCTAGTATAAGAGAAAGGGGGAAAGCAAAAAACTTCTCCTCGGCCTTGATCTTCCAGATGTAGCATATAATCAACAGTATGACAGCGATGGTTACTCCAATAAGAAAAAAGGAGCGGACCAGCGGCGAGGCACTGGCAAGAAACCCGAAGGCGGCACCGGTATTCCTGATATAGGTTATATTGAAAAGACCATCTATGACAGGAAATGAATCATAAACGGACATGTTGGAACTTATAAAAAACTTGGTAACCTGGTCAAGAAGGACAACACATGCCACAACAGTAAAAGTAAATGAATATCTTTTTTTCATTAGAGATTTCCAAGGCACTTCTCGCAAATTGTGGGATGATTACCATCCACCCCTACCGTCTCGCTATAGATCCAGCACCTTTCGCATTTCTCTCCCCTGGCCTTTGAAACCCCTATTTTCAACCCATCAAATTCATCACTGGGGTATGGATCTTTAATCTCATCCTTATCAATAATATTGACCTGGGATACAATCAAGAGTGTCGTTATCTCTTCGCGGCACTCTTCTAAAAATTTACGAAGTTTTTCCGGGGCAAACATTTCAACACAAACATCAAGGGAATGCCCCACTACCTTATTCTGTCTGGCAGTTTCTATCGCCTTGGAAATCTCGCTCCTCAGGGAAATCAAGGTTTTCCACTTTTCATTCAAATTATCATCTAAATACTCGAGATTGACCTCAGGGAATTGCGTCAAATAAATACTTTCTTCCTTCCCATCATAATCAGGCAGACTCGCCCATACTTCCTCTGCAGTAAAGGTTAGGATCGGCGCCATGAGTCTTATCATTGAATCAAGTATTAAATACATGGCGCTTTGAGCGGATCTCCGCACCTTCGATGAAGGCCTTGAGGTGTAGAGCCTGTCCTTCAAGACATCCAGGTAAAGAGAACTCAGATCAACCGTGCAGAAATTATAGAGAGTATAGTAAACTACGTGAAACTGATAAGTATCATAAGCCTTAGTTGCCCGCTGTATAACCTCGGTAAGTCTATGGAGCAACCATCTGTCAATCCCCTCCATCTCATCATAGGGAACCATGTCCTTCTTACAATCAAAATCATACAGATTTCCCAATATGTACCTGCTCGTATTGCGAATTCTTCTATAGGCGTCGACGAGACGTTTCAGTATCTCATCAGAAATCCTGATATCAGACCTGTAATCCTCGGCAGCAACCCAGAGCCGAAGAATCTCAGCGCCGTATTGATCGATGATTTCTTTGGAATCAGTCACATTACCAACCGACTTGGACATCTTTTTCCCTTCCCCATCGACCACAAAACCATGGGTAAGAACGCTTTTGTAAGGTGCCCTCCCCCTTGTCCCTACAGACTCCAAGAGTGAGGAATGAAACCACCCCCGGTGCTGGTCGCTTCCTTCCAGATACATATCTGCCGGAGAGCTGAGATTGTCCCGTTTTTCCAGTACCGCTGCATGGCTTACACCTGAATCAAACCATACGTCGAGTATGTTTGTTTCTTTCTTAAAGTCCTTTCCGTGACAAACAGGACAAACCGTTCCCTCAGGTAACAAGTCTTTAGTTTCTTTTTCAAACCAGACATCAGCCCCATATTCTCTTACCAGCTGAACCACATGATCCAGTATATCCTTTGTCATCAAATCCTTTTGACAATTTTCACAGTAGAATACCGTAATAGGAACTCCCCACGAACGCTGGCGTGAAATACACCAGTCAGGTCTGTTCTCTACCATCCCATGTATCCTGTCACGACCCCAGGAGGGTATCCACTCAACATTATCTATCGCTTTAAGGGCATTGTCCCTGAGCCTGTTTTTATCCATGGAAATAAACCACTGTTCAGTTGACCGGAATATAATGGGGTTCTTGCACCTCCAGCAGTGCGGATAGGAATGGACCATATTCGACAGTCCGAGCAGTGCCCCAACCTCCTTCAGTTTTTTATTAACCGAATCATTCGCGTCGAAGACAAACTCTCCGTTAAAGAAATCGACATCCGGTGTAAATTTTCCATCATCGTCAACCGGAGCATAATTATCCAGCCCGTATTCCAAGCCTATTTCATAATCTTCCTGTCCATGACCGGGGGCAATATGAACACACCCCGTCCCCGCGTCAAGTGTGACAAAAGGAGCCAGGATAAGAACGCTTTCACGGTCAATAAAGGGATGCTTACACTTAAACCCTTCCATAACCGAACCGCCAAATTCATCCAGGACTTCATAGTCCTTACCGTTATAGCCAAACGCATCCATACAATAATCGAGCAAATCTTTGGCAAGGATTAATGTTTCTCCCTCAACCTCCACGGCAAGATACGTAAAATCCTCATGGAAAGCGATCGCCAGATTGGCAGGAAGTGTCCACGGGGTTGTCGTCCAGATTACCACGCTGGTCTTCTTGTCTTTGAGTTTCGGCCGGACGGAAGATATATCAGATATTAGTGGAAATTTTACATAGATGGAGGGAGTCGTATGATCATCATATTCAACTTCCGCCTCCGCCAGGGCGGTCTTACACGTTGCACACCAGTAAACAGGCTTGCTCCCCCTATAGACATCACCATTTAAGAAAAGTTTCCCCAGCTCTTCGACGGTCGTTGCCTCGTAATCATAGTCCATGGTGATATAGGGATTGTCCCACTGCCCAAATACACCCAACCGCTTAAATTGTTCCCGCTGTATACCAACGAACTTTTCAGCATAAGCCCGACAGAGACGTCTCTTTTCTGCCTGGTTCATTGAAAACGCCTCATCACCAAGCTTCTTGTCCACCTCATGTTCTATAGGAAGCCCATGACAATCCCATCCCGGTACAAAGACACTGTCAAATCCTGACATGTTCTTAGCTTTTACGACCATGTCCTTGATGATTTTATTCAAGGCAGTCCCGAGATGTATATCCCCGTTCGCATACGGCGGGCCATCATGGAGGATATATGTCTTTCTCCCTTTTGATGACTCCCTTATTTTTTTGTAAATATCTATCTCTTCCCAAAACTTGAGTATTTCAGGCTCCTTTTGGGAGAGGTTAGCCTTCATCTTAAAATCAGTTTTCGGCAGGTTCAAGGTATCTTTATAATTCATTTAAATCTCCTATGTTTAAGACGGTTCACACCTACCACAGACAACTGATACTTTCAAGTAAAAGTAGAACAAAAAAAGCCCCTTGCCTTATGGCAGGGGCTTTTTTATACGTCAATTTAAGCGGCGACGGCTTACATCATTCCGCCCATTCCGCCCATTCCTCCCATTCCGCCTGGCATCTCCATGCCCTTCTTCTCTTCAGGCTTGTCAGCAATCATACACTGAGTCGTAATCATCAGAGAAGCAACACTTGCAGCATTCTGCAGGGCATACCTGGTTACTTTGGTCGGATCAATAACACCAGCTTCAATCATATCTTCGTACTGCTCTGTCTGGGCATTGAAGCCGAAGGCGCCCTTCTTTTCCTTAACTTTCTCCACAACAATGCTTCCTTCCATACCCGCATTGTCCGCTATCCTTTTCAGCGGTTCTTCCATCGCCTTCCTGACAATCCTTACCCCTATCTGCTGATCACCTTCAAGACTAAGCTTCTCAAGCACGGGAAGTGCTCTCAGGTAGGCAACTCCACCACCGGGAACGATTCCCTCTTCCACGGCTGCACGGGTAGCATTGAGTGCATCTTCCACTCTTGCCTTTTTCTCTTTCATCTCTGTCTCTGTTGCCGCACCAACTTTAATCACAGCAACACCACCAACGAGCTTTGCCAGTCTTTCCTGCAACTTTTCCCTATCATAGTCGGAAGTGGTCTCTTCTATTTGAGCCCTGATCTGCTTGACTCTCCCTTCAAGACTTGCCCTGTCACCGGCACCATCTATTATCGTCGTAGTATCTTTATCTATCGTAATTTTCTTGGCATTACCAAGATCCTCGATCTGCGCATTCTCGAGCTTGGAGCCCATCTCTTCCGAGATAACCTTTCCGCCGACAAGAACGGCAATATCTTCCAGCATAGCTTTTCTTCTATCACCAAATCCCGGAGCCTTAACGGCAGCAGCGTGGAGTGTGCCGCGGATTTTATTGACCACAAGAGTAGCCAATGCTTCCCCGTCAATATCCTCGGCAATAATCAAGAACGGTTTTCCCGTCTTGGCAATCTGCTCCAGAACGGGAAGGAGATCTTTCATACTGCTAATCTTTTTGTCGTGAATAAGTATATAGGGGTCTTCAAGATCGACTTGCATCTTCTCCGCATCAGTGACAAAATAAGGGGAAAGATAGCCCCTGTCAAACTGCATACCTTCCACAACTTCCAGTTCGGTTACCAGCCCTTTTGCTTCCTCGACGGTTATAACACCTTCTTTGCCTACCTTGCCCATAGCTTCAGCAATAATATTCCCTACGGTTTCATCATTATTGGCCGAAATGGTCCCAACCTGGGCTATCTCCTTCTGATCTTTGGTAGGTTTGCTCATTTTAATAAGTGCTTCCACCACTACTTCAACGGCTTTCTCGATGCCCCTTTTAACTTGCATAGGGTTGCTTCCAGCGGCCACGGCCTTCGCCCCTTCTCTGTAGATGGCCTGAGCAAGGATGGTTGCAGTTGTTGTTCCGTCACCGGCAACATCACTCGTCTTACTGGCCACTTCCTTTACCATCTGTGCGCCCATGTTTTGAAATTTATCTGCTAGTTCAATCTCTTTGGCAACTGTAACGCCATCTTTCGTTACCGTGGGTGCACCGAAAGACCTATCCAAAATAACATTCCTGCCTTTAGGGCCTAAAGTCACCGCCACGGCATCAGTCAGCGCATTGACACCGTCAAGAATGGATCTTCTGGCCTGTTCATCATACTGAAGTACTTTTGCTCCCATTAATTCTTCCTCCTCTTTACAGATTAATTACTTTTCAATCACTCCGAGAATGTCGTCTTCTCTCATAATAATGTATTCGACTCCATCTATCTTGAATTCCGTTCCGGCATACTTGCTGAAAAGCACCTTTTCACCTGGTTTGACATCGGGTTTCACCAACTTACCCTCTTCGGTTTTCTTTCCTTTTCCTACGGCGATTATTTTGCCCTCTGCCTGTTTCTCTTTGGCAGTATCGGGAATTATGATCCCCCCCTCTGTCTTTTCCTCTTCTTCCAGGCGCTTAACAAGAATTTTGTCATACAATGGTCTAATTTTCATTCCTACGTCTCTCCTTTCTAAATTATAATCACTTATGATATTTCTATCTCGCCTTTTTATTTGCAATCACAACTATAATAAACACAAATTTTGCGATGTCAAGCGATGGGTAAAAATATTTTAAAAATAAACTTCGGATATTTCAAAGCGCGATAATCCCATAGAATATTTATTTCCAATATGTTAAACGTATCGCGATGAACCATAACAACAATCAAGAGCATGACCATTTAAAGGAAATCCGCCGTGTCGGCAAATAAAAGAACAAAACTCTTTCTTCATCTTAAAAAATGGATGGAGAAGGCAATTATAGAACATAATATGCTCGAAGAAGGAGACAGAATTCTCGTTGCCGTCTCCGGAGGTGTAGATAGCCTTGTATTACTTGATCTTCTCAGCGGCCCGACGTATCTTGCTGTTCCCAAATTTCCCCTGCTGGCAGTCAACATCGATCTAGGCTTCGACAACGATGACGGCAATCGTTTACTTTTGGAAAAACATCTTGAGGAAAACGGTTGCGAGTATATAATAGAAAAATCTGACATAGGGCCACTTGCCCACAGCGATTACAATAAGAAGAATCCCTGTTTTCTCTGTTCAAGACTGAGGAGAAAAAGGATATTTGAAATGGCCGATGAGACAGGTTGTAATAAAATTGCCTTTGCTCACCATAAGGATGATATAATAGAAACACTTCTTCTCAATATCTTCTACGCGCGGGAAATCAGCACCATGATGCCAAGCCAGTCGATCTTCGGAGGGAAACTGCATATCGTTCGTCCTCTTTCATATATAAGGGAAGACTTGGTTAAAAAATACGCAAGGGAACAGCAGTTGCCCGTTATTGAAAACAGCTGTCCCACAAGCAAGGTTTCCCGGAGGACGTATATCAAGAAACTCTTGAATGAAATGGAAAAAGAAAACAAGGATATTAAGGAAAATATTTTTAAGGCGATGGGTAACGTAAAGACCGACTACCTGCTGCAGAAAAGATGAAAAACACAGAAAAAATAATATGCCAGAATAAAATGGCAAGGCGAAACTACTTCATTGAAGACACATATGAAGCAGGCATTGCCCTTGTCGGCACGGAAGTGAAGGCCCTGCGCCAGGGCAAGGGTAACCTCAAGGACAGCTACGCCCGGGTAAAAGATGGGGAGATTTATTTATACGACATGCACATCAGTCCCTATTCGCATGGCAACAGGGAAAACCACGACCCGCTCAGGACACGAAAACTGCTCCTCCATAAAAGGGAAATTAAAAGACTCTACGGTAAGACAAGGGAAAGGGGCCTGGCCCTGATTCCCTTAAAAGCGTATTTCAAGGATGGGAAGGTAAAAATAGAGATAGGCACCGGCAAAGGTAAAAAACTATATGATAAGCGCCAAAGTCTCAAGATTAAAACAGACAGGCGAGAGATGGAAAAGGAATTCAGGAGAAAGAACCGGTAGCGAACGCATAGGCCACAAATTCCCCTTCATGACTGAGACTGATATCAACCCCCGCGTGGCAATCATTTACATAGACGATCGGAGCCCCCAGACCGCGTGCCCCTCTCGGACGGCGAATTTCAATCTCGTCAGGTTTCCGATTCAAATATAATGACAGGTGCTTTTTTGCAGCCTCACGTACAGCAGATGATTCAAAATACGGCGGGGCGTTCAAGGTATTACTTATACGCTTTACTCCCCAAACAACTGAATCCACACCCTCAGGTAATCCTGACGCTCCAATACAGTGGATAGAATCACGTGTCTGGAAAGTTTTGATGAGGATATCACCACGCGGCGTCCTCACAGATCCTGAAATGATGTAACAACCGGAACAACTTCTACTCAATTGTATTACATCCCCATCAAAACTTACATTATATGCACGGGGAGCGGAAGGAACAGCAGGATAAGATTTACTGACAACCTTGTAAGCTGCTTCCTTTCCGGCCCACAATGCCCAGAGCATAACATCGGGGTTAGCCGAACTAAATATCTGCTTCTGCTCACCTTGAGTGAAAACCCGGTTTATGAAGCGAATATCCTGACTCTTTCTCCTGGTGCTCGGATTGGTCAAATCCACTATGTCGTTGCCGACATGTTGCAAAGTAGGTTTCCTCCATTGAAGACAAGCGCTTTATGATCTGCCAGGCATAATCCCGCTGTGCCCGGAGCCCCTTCTGTTTTGTTTGGGGTTTAAATGTGTCTATGCTTATGGTAAAACGCTCACCAATCTTAGGAATGTTGCTGTAAGCATCCTGATGATCGCCACGCATATATACACACATCACATGACAATCATCATGGTTTTTAATAAACTGGCCCACTCCATATGAAAAAGTTTCGGCATTTACCCGACCGGTACGTGAACGCCCCCCCTCGGTAAATATCATCAAGCTCTGCTTTCTGTTCAGGAGATAATCACACTTATCCAGAACAGATTTCATTTGATCCCGGTCACCACCACGGCTGACAGGGATACATTTTGCCAGATAACATATAATAACCAAGAATAAGTTGCGCTGAAAATTAGCGCTCTCGGGAAGATTCCATGCAAGCAATCTATATTGAAGCATGTAACGATATAACGGCAGCATTGCCACCGCCAGAATCGCCGAATCTATCATGGTCAGATGATTGGGGCAGATAAGCCACGGTCCCCTGTGTTTTTTGAAATGAAGAAGACATTCCCTCCTTATTTTCTTCAAATCCCTTACCCTGTATCCCATCAATATGGAAGCAAGATAAGAAAGGGGGCCAACTATAAAAACGGCCAACCGTCCCAGGAAATGCTGAAAACACAATGACCATTTTGTGAAATTTTTCATTGTCTGTCCTACGCTAATTTAGCCTCAATAACCTCTACGGCATCACCGATAGTCCTAATTTTATCCGCTTCATCATCATCGATCTCGATGCCGAAGACATCTTCACATTTAATGATGACATCCACCAGGCGTGCAGAGTTGACCTGCAGGTCGTCTAAGATATGGGTATCTTTTGTGGCGGCCTCAAGTACGGCCACATCTTTTGTGTAAGGTTTAAGAATCTCTACCATTTCCTTCAATATTTTCTCATCCATTTTTTCAAACTCCTATTAAATTTTACTTGATTTAAAACAAATTTACAGTTCCCTGCAGCGCGAGCCACAAGGAACCTTCCAAGCGCAAGGGATTCCCCGTTATTTTCGGGGATTCTCCTGTTATATATTTTTGAGGGAAGTTCGAAAGGCATCCCCTCAAAGTAACGCCTTCTTCAAAGAACTCATTTAATTAGTGGAATTAGAAACGCTCGCTGACCCGCAAAAACCGTCATGATTATTCTTCCCACTTCTTAAAGATCAAACAACTGTTAACATCACCAAAACCGAAACCCGCCTTGGCAATGATTTTCAAGTCCGGATACTCCATGACTGTGTGCGGGATCTTATCTGCAAAAGCGACAATCTCCGGGTGTACATCTTCACAATTGATGGATGGGTGCAGGAAACCTTTACATAATTGCAAAATAACAGCGATACTTTCTATCGCTCCAGTCGCTCCAAGACAATGGCCGATCATAGATTTGGTAGAGTTAATATATGGAAAGTTTTCAGGTCCCAGTTCCAGCGCCTTCGACCAATTTTTAACCTCGCCCGGATCGGAAAATGTAGCGGTCAGGTGACCGCTGATTGCATCAATTTGTTGCGGAGAGATACCGGCATCGGAAATAGCACCTTTAATGCAGCGTTGGACTCCTTCCGGATTAGGTGCCGTCATCGTACCGCCGTTGCGATGACCCCCGCAATTGACTGCAGCGCCAATAACCTCCGCATAAATCCGGGCGCCACGCTGCTTCGCACTCTCCAGTTCCTCAAGCATCAATACACCACTGCCTGAACCGGGAATGAAACCGCTTGCCGACGCGCTCATAGGTCTGGAAGCAGCCTCCGGACGATCGTTAGACTTCCGACTGAGCACGCGCATGGAATCAAATCCCGCCCATATATAGTGAGATGATCCCTCAGATCCACCAGCCAACATACGCTTTGCCAACCCCATGCGAATGAGCTTCATAGCGTCGTATATCGCTTCAGTTCCCGTACTGCACGCCGAAGAGTTCGATGTAACCTGATTGCCCAATGCCAACAAACCGGCAATACTGGCGCTTACTCCGCTATTCATTACCTGCTCGACCATTGTACTCCCAAGGCGGCGGACCTTCCCGGCATCAACCATCGGAACAATTCTCTCCCCGATCGTGTCCATGCCCCCGATTCCAGAACCGATAACAGCCCCGGTATCCCAGTCAGCATTGCCGCTGTTGAAAGGTGGCACCTCAAAACCCGCATCAATCCAGGCATCAATAGCAGCTACAGATGAATACCCTATATTATCGTTAATAGAGAGAAGTTTTTCTTCATCAAAATATTTTTTGCTAATATTCTCAAAATCCTGTGGCACTCCAGCTACCTGACAGGCAAAGTTTAATTCCTTGAGTTTGGGAATAAAACGAATTCCCGATCGCCCCTCTCGCAGGGCCTCTTCGAAATTATCCAATCCATGAGCACTGGGAGCAATGACTCCCATTCCCGTTACTACTACCCTATTACGCATTCAAATTACTCCCCATACCGGCCAGTACTCCGGAACAGACAGTCTCGCCATTTTCCCTCTGCATACCAACCCTTGTTTTGAGATTTCCTCTTCGAAAATAAACCTTTTCGCCTCTTATTATAACCCGCTCCCCGGGACTGACTATACCTGCAAATTCTATATCATCAGCAAGAGTAAAAAGGGTTACTATCTTATTATCTGTTTGCTCATTAAAGGCGTTTTGCTTCATAAGCAGGTAAATACCGAAGGCAACGACACCTGTTTGCGCCATTGTTTCGATAAGGATCACCCCCGGCGTAATCGGACAATCGGGAAAATGACCCTGGTAAAAATATTCATCTTCACGAAAACGATACGCCCCAACAATATATTCATCAGTCAATTCCAGTATCTCATCGATAAAACGGAACGGACTTTGCTGGGGTATAGCCTTGAGCACCTTTTCCATAGTTTTTTCATCAGCCGCCATAAAGACCACCATTTACATGAATTACGCTACCGGTAATGTAAGAACCGCGCGTGGCGAGAAAAGCCACAACATCGGCAATTTCTTCAGAACTACCCAACCTGCCCAACGGAATATTCGCAAGGATCCCCTGCTTTACCTCCTCAGGGAGTATTTGTGTCAGCGTTGTATCTATGAAGCCGGGTGCCACTGAATTAACGAGGATGTTGCGCCCGAATAATTCCTTTGCCAGAGATTTCGTAAAGGCGTCAATAGCGGATTTTTCCATAGTGTATGGAATCTGTCCTGCATTTCCCGTGTGTCCTACGACGCTGGAAATGTTAATTATCCTCCCACTGTTCTTGCGGAGCATAAAGAGGCGCAATATTCTTTTGGTCAGGTACCAGGCACCCCGTAGTATCGAACGCTGTCGATCAAATTCCTCAATCTTCATCGAATTTATGTCTTTGTTTATCGATATTCCGGCATTGTTAATCAGGACATCTACACGGCCTTCCTCACGCTGTACGAACTTTACCATCTCTTCCACCTGATCAATATCAGTGAGATCGGCTTCAACGAGAAAACCGTCTTCGATTTCAGAGAGAACCTCTCTTGACTCCTTCTCAACAATGCTTATGTAGTTAATCCCTATACGAAATCCTTCCTTCGATAATGCACGGGAACACGCTGCACCAATCCCCGTACCGCCACCGGTTATCAAAGCTATCGGTTTCTCACTCATAAATCCTTCCCCTCAAAAGTTTCACGTCTCACGTTTATCTGTGTTTGTTTTCCTTTAACTTCTCAGATCTTTACCATTCCACCTACAGAATTCTGGGATTTCTGCGGATAATCCGGATAGGTTATTCCAGCAAAAACTCCGCTCCGAGCCTGTTTTACAACTGTGATTAGTTCGTCATCCACAAAAACACTCCCGTCTCCTACAACCACACTTGCCCCCGATTCTTTCTGCTGAAAGTAGCGTTTTACCTTTATCTCATATCGAACACATTTATTATAAGGGCGGATTTGCCCGTCGAAAGAAACTTCTCCACAACCGAGCGCCCTGCCGGCACCCAATGATCCACGCCAGACACAGTAAAAACCTAATAATTGCCAAATGGCATCCACACAGAGACACCCCGGCTGCACAGGATCACCGCGAAAGTGGCACTGGAAATACCAGGCGTCAAGGTTTATATCCTGTTCAGCTACAATGGACCCCCTGTTGCCGTTAGTTTTGAAAGAAGTAATGCGATCCATCATAAGAAAAGGTGGCGCAGGAAGACGAGCATCAAACCCATCAGGTGGATCTTCCACGAGTGTCCCGTGAGAAAAAGCGAGCAGATCCTTCAATTCAAAATAATCTCGTTCCATAAATTCTATATATTTCATTAATCAACCCCGGCTTTCATAAGAAATTGAAAAGCTCTTCGATGCACTATTCACAAAAATTGAGAGGCGGAACGAGTAAATACCCTCGCTATGTATTTTCATATCAATACTGACTGCCTAATGCTTACCATGATTATTGCTGACCGTTTGCTCCAACCTCCAGCATCATATAAACCCAGGTAAACCCGGACCCTACCATCGCCATGGCAACATAAACATCAGGAATAAGATCGTCCCAGTGCTGGCTTAAAACACCTGACGCACCGGCGCATCCCGTATTCCCGAAGTCCGCTACATTATGCCAGTGGTTACTCTCTTCAATCCCACAACGCTCACATACAGTCTTCAGCATGCCAAGATTAGCCTGATGCCCTATAAATTTTAACCTTCCTGAATTTACAGAAAAGGATGCTTGCAATTCTCGCAGGCAATCTGTGGTTTTACGAATGGCAAACCCCTGTACCACATTTCCCTCCTGGTGGAAATATCCCATACGGGGAACAATAACCTTATCCCAGGAAGAAGGTTTCGAATCATAATTACATTTAACGAAGGCCTTATTGGAAGGAACCGATGCGGAAACTATCGTTGCGGTACCGCCGTCCCCCCATAAAACAGCCGAGCTACGATCGGAATAGTCCACACAGCGGGTAATATTATCAGGATTAACCATCAGAACATAGGGAGGTAACGATTCCGGCTTCATCATCCAGAGGAAGTTAATCTGCATGCCAAAACTGGTGCACGCCGAGTTCAGGTCAAAACATGGCACCTCAATTCCCAGTTCTGCAGCCACTGTAGCCGCCTCCGCCGGAGAGACATAATCTTGAATAGAACTACCCGAAATGATCAGACCGATGTCCTCCAGTTTCAACCCCGCTCGTTTAAGCGCCATCCGAGCAGCTGCAGCCGCAGTTTGCGCGTTGCTATACAGCGCCGCCCCGGGTGCCTCCCTTGGATCTCTGTTCTTTGTTGTCACGATATAATCCAGAGGCAGTACCGTACGGCGAGTATGAATACCGACTCGTTCCAGAATCCATTCCTCGCTGGTACCGATATCCAGATCCTCCAGAAACTTATTGGATATTACATTCTCGGGATGAAAATGGCCCATACCATGGAGGTACAGTTTACACGGTGAATTTTGCATTTAATATCACTCCAATTCACGACCGATTATCATATTTTGAACTTCCCTGACCCCTTCATAAATATCGATAATATGGGCATCCCTTACCAGTTTTGAAATTTCATACTCTGACATAAACCCGTAACCACCATGAAGATGAAGCCCTTCATTGGCACAGAAAAGAGCCGCTTCTGCTCCGGCATTTTTGGCCAGTGACGCATATCTGCCTCTGGCAGGATCTCCTTCCTGTACCATGACGGCTGCTTTCATAAGTGCCAGCTCAGCCAGTTCTACCTTTTTCCACATCTCCACTAACATGTCCCTCGCTACCGGCATGTCACAAATTCTCTGCCCGAATTGTCTGCGTTCTTTTGTGTATTCCATCGTTATATCAAACGCTCTCCTCGCGAGACCAACACCTATAGCTGCAATCATCGGTCTTGCGTAATCAAGGACGCCGATCAGATAATTGAACCCTCTCCGCCTGTCACCAATGATCTGCTGAGGATCTACTACGACATCCTCAAATGTTACGCTCGCAGTATTTGATAAACATTGTCCAAGCTTATCCTCCGGTTTACCGGTAAATATTTTTCCTCCATCTCTTAAGACAAGTTCTCTACTTCCATTAGGACTTACCTTTTCGTCGGTGAAATGGGTTGTAGGGATAACAAGACAGGCCATTAACTGGCTCGTCGGTTTTCCCACTTTACAAAACACGGTAAACTGGGAGGCATAAGAAGCGTTTGTGATAAAACATTTATCCCCGTTCAGGACATATTTTCCGTCATCCCTCTTCCTTATGAATGTTGTCATTGCGGAATTATCAGATCCTGCTCCAGGTTCCGTAAGACAAAAAGATGCAAGAAGAGGTGCCTCGACAAAAGGTGTAAGGAACTCTTCCTTCTGTTCGTCAGTTCCCTGTTGAGAAATCACAACATTCGCCAGATCATTACACATGGCTGATGTCGAGACTCCTGTATCACCATAGGATAATTCTTCTATTATGAGTGCTGCTGATACAGAATTCAATTCATAACCTTTAATCGATTCAGGGATACACAGATTCAACAACCCCAACTCCCATGTCTTATTGATTATCTCCCGTGGAAAAACATGCTCTTTATCCATTCTCATTACGTCTGGAAGTATCTCGTTTTTGACAAATTTGCGAATAGTATCAAGATAATCGTGCTGCTCCTCGGTAAGACTAAAATCCATAACAAATTCTCCTTTATGTTCTGTCATCAGTAAGACAAAAAAATAGCCTTCTGCCTAATCCTTCGTTCTTGCTGAAAGCCAATAGTTGACTACTTAATTAATCTTCAAATACTCGTTTTGCTGCTGAAAGTGTTGTGACTGACGAGCACTTCACACCGATGGTCTTAAAAAAGCTTCTCAGCGGGCGGCCCGGGCCAACCTCATATATTCTGTCTGCCTTAGAAGCCAAGACACGCATATTATCACGCCACCGTACTGTGTTACTTAACTGAGACACCAATCCGTCAAGTATCTCATCAAGTTTATCTGAATGAAACCCACCGGTATAATTTGAAGTTACTCTCTCCGCGCCGCTTGGTGTTAATTTCTCTTTCAGAGCATGCAACGTCTTTTTAAAGGCCTCTTCAATTGCTCTCATAAAGTAGCTGTGAAAGGGTGCGCTTACATCAAGAGGTACAAATCGGAAAGTCCGTTTTTTATCTGAAGCCATAAGCAGTTTTTCCGCCTCTGGCATGGCACTGGATACTCCGCTGATTACAACCTGATCTGCAGAATTTATATTCGCAACATCGACAGGAATATCCACTAAGATATCACTGATCATATCCACATCTATATTATCTGAAATAACCGCAGACATAGATCCAACCCCCACAGGTACTGCCTCCTGCATAAGGTTGCCACGAATCTGCACAATCTTGAGAGCATCTGACAAAGGCAGGACATCCGCAGCAACAAGGGCTGTATACTCACCGAGACTGTGACCCCCGAACAATGAAGGTGAAAAGTCATATAGAGATTTCAAGCCCCGCAGCATAGCAATCTCGGTTGTCAGAATGCACGGCTGAGCATACTCAGTAAGATTGAGCCGCTCATCCATACCAAAACACATGGCAGCCACATCCCATCCGAGGACATCAGAAGCCTCACGATAGGTATCACGGCTCACCGGAATATTCTCATAAAAGTCCTTTCCCATACCGAAGCGCTGAGATCCCTGACCGGGAAAAACCACTGCTATTTCTTGCTTTACCATAATAACCGATTCCTTTTAAATATATTAGAATTGTCGAAAAATTGTTTCGAGTAATAATTTGGCCCGTACTTGATACGGGGAAGAATTGTATTTTTTAAAACTCTCTTTACGTTCTTTAACAGCCATCAATATATAAACACCCACAGCAGAACCAAACGAAATAAAAAGCTTGGTCAATCCACTCTCAATATCAATAACCTTTTCGCAAATAAACCAAACAACCAGATAAGTCACAGCGGTTGATATTTCCCGCATCATTTTGCCCTTTTAACAATGTAAAATCAAAAGTCCCAGAGCCTTTGAGAATTTTTGGTGAATTTTGTAAAACTCTCTTCAGCACTATCACTTCTCGCTAAGCACTATTCATGCCAGAATATACCACAAACACTTTCAAACATTGTAAGTTACTGTACTTATTGAATCACTCCTTGTTAAAAACTCTCTTATCCAGAATTATCAAATCAGACTTTTTGGGGCTTATAATGTGCAATTTCCTTCACAGTGGAAATAAAACTACACAGTAAAAAATTCTTGACAAATGAGCACAAATTCTAATAAGAAGTTAGGTGAAACCACTACGACAAGAAGCAAATACAAACAACAGAACAACAAGCCCGGTCTTAAGACCTTTAAAAACCGAAAAAGTTCTGAGCATCGAAAAACCACATTTTCAAAGCTTTAGTTTTCCCCTTTTTTCTGAAAGCTGAACATAGTCTAATTTAGTCAGATTTTTTTGTGCTTTGAAAGCCCATTAAAATAGAAATGAATTTAAAAACTTGGGAGGAAATGAAATGACTGCAAAAGTATTGATCAAAAGGAGAGTGGATAGGGAAAAGGAAAAAGAGCTATTGCCTCTTATTTTAGAGCTCAGAACACTGGCCACGTTACAGCCAGGCTACATGTCAGGTGAAACTTTAAGAAATGCAAAAAGACCCGATGAATACTTAGTAATCAGTACCTGGCGGTCAGTAGATTCATGGAGAGTCTGGGAATCCAGTAATGAAAGAGCTCAAATACAGAGCAAGATCGATTCTTTGCTGGGGGAGGCAACTGAATTCGAAATTTATCATTACCCCGACTAAAGCCCACATAATTATCCTTACAACAGGATAGAATGATGCTCCCCGCCCGCAGGGCGGGGCTTCCTGTAGGGATGTGCCTGTTTTATATTGCGCCCCCCCCTTACCCCGCTTAAAAGGGGGGTTCGCAGTGTACACTCAGGCCAAAGGGAAGACGGTTAAGAAGTAAATGCCTTCACTTTTGGTATTGAAACAGGATTCTAACAACAAAGAAGCTTTGAATATCAAAATGTCTTATTTCCAAAGCTTTTATATTATTTTTGCCTCCCTCAAGTACTGCAATTTTCCAAGAAACTGATCTCACAATTAACCCTTGACAAATAGTTTCGACTATGGTTTAAAAACGAGTTCTAATTTTTTGACAGGATCATAATCTATGAAAAAAAATCTAACTAATTTAAGCAACACCAAAAGGAAAAGAACTCACGGCTTTCGTGCAAGGATGGCCACTAAGGGTGGAAGGTCAGTCCTGAACAGAAGACGAGCAAAAGGAAGAAAGCGGTTAGCCGTTTAAACAAAAAACCTTGAGTAATGGTCGGGAGGTTATATAAAACGGGGCTTATTCTCCAGAAATGATAAAGCAGACTTTTGGTAAACACGAAAGGATTCGAAAAAGAAGAGACTATTTGAGAGTATACCAAAATGGGTACCGGGTTAACTCTAAAAACTTTATCATTATATTAAGTGAGAATCTGTCAGGGGTAAAGAGACTGGGATTGACGGTCAGTAAAAAAGCGGGGAACTCTATAAAAAGGAATCGAATTAAGCGTCTCTTAAGAGAATTTTTCAGATTGAATAAAAACAGGTTCCCTCCTTCGCAGGACATAGTGATAATTGCGAAGAAGAACATACCTCCACTTAAGTATCAAGACGTGTGCAGGGAACTTGAAAATCTCTTAATACAAAGCTTGCACTGAATTCTGCCCTGAAACAAGTTCAGGGTCGATTTCAGTAAAACGATGTTCGGTGAAATGCCTACGCATATCCTCGAAAAGATATTTATTGGTTTTATCAGATTTTACCAGACATTCATATCACCTGCTTTCCCCCAATGTTGCCGTTTTTACCCTTCTTGCTCCGAATATGCAATCATCGCCATAAGACGTCACGGCCCCTTTAAGGGATTATTGCTTGGTCTGATGCGTTTGCTTCGGTGCAATCCCATGAACCCCGGTGGGTACGACCCTGTGAAATAACCGAAATGGGAAAAACTGGAGAAATCAAATGGACAAAAGGACATTTATTGCCATAGTCCTATCTTTTATTGTAGTCGCAGTTTATCAATTATTTTTTGTAGTCCCGCCACCGAAACTGGAGGTGGTTCAAAAAACTGAAAAAGAAAGTCTCGTCAAATCCGAAAGCCGTGAAGTTTTAAAAAAAACTCCTTCCATAGATGAACCAATTAAAGGAAAGGTATTACAAGAAACTTTAACCAAAACGCACTCTTCCATACACGAACCGACAAGAGGAAAAGATATCAAGGTTGAAAGCCCCTTCTACTCCGCTACCTTCACCACAGTTGGGGGAAACTTGAAATCTTTTAAGCTTAAAGGTTACCGCAAGACTTTAGATGAAAATTCCGAACTAATCGAATTGGTAAATATTAAGGATGGCATGGAATCTCCTCTTGCCCTCACCTTTCCTGAATCGAGCATAAATGTTTCCTCTGAAGAGATTTATCAGGCAGATGCGGCTTCCATAGACATTACAAAAACAATGGATGCTCGAAAATTGACCTTCATCTGGTCATATCCCGAAAAGATAAAAATAGAAAAGGTCTATACATTTTATCCTAATAAGAAATACTCTTTTGATCTTGAAGTAAAAGTTCACAATATTTCAAGGCGTTCCCTCAACGAAACCGCTCTTCTCAGCTGGTATCAATTCGCTGATCCCAAAGCAGAGACAGACAGATACAGCCATAACGGCCCAATCTCTTCTGTCAAAAATAGTATTAACCGTGAAAAAATTTCAAAACTTGAAACAAAGAAATTTCTGGGACCGGACGTCTCGTGGGGAGCATTTGAAAGTAAATACTTTATCGCTTCAATGATACCCCAGAAACCATCACTGACCAGTCTTGTTCTTTTTAAAGATCCCCAAGACCTCGTCTCCATAGGTCTGGAAGGACCTAAAAATATCATTCCTCCGGGACAGTCCGGGTTCTTTAATTATTCCTTATACCTTGGTCCCAAGGATTATGACATTCTCAAGACAGAAAACATTGGTCTTGAAAATTCCATCGATTTCGGTTCCTGGATAAAATGGCTGGCACTGCCGCTTTTGATATCCCTCAAATTTTTGTATCAATACGTTCACAATTATGGCATCGCCATTATTATCTTAACTATACTTATAAAGCTTATTTTCTGGCCCTTGGGCAATAAAAGCTACAAATCGATGAAGGAAATGCAGAAGCTTCAACCCCTGATAAAAGAGCTTCAGGAAAAGTATAAAGATGACAAGGCAAAAGTCAATCAGGAAACGATGGCACTCTACAAACGGTACAAGGTAAACCCAATGGGGGGGTGTCTTCCCATGCTTATTCAGATTCCCGTCTTCTTTGGCCTATATAAGGCTCTCCTCTACTCGATAGAACTCCGCCACGAACCCTTCTTCTTCTGGATACAGGATCTATCAGCCAAAGACCCTTATTACATAACCCCGCTTATTATGGGTGCTACCATGTTCTTACAGCAGAAAATGACTCCCCAAGCGGGGGGAAATCCTATGCAGCAAAAGATGATGCTATGGATGCCAGTAATTTTTACTTTCCTGTTCCTGAACTTTCCTTCAGGACTGGTAATCTACTGGCTGTTCAATAATGTTCTGAGCATCGGTCAGCAATATTACGTAAATAAGAGACCGTCATAATGAGGTAACCTTTATGAAGATTTTAGAAATTGAGGGAAAAACCATTGATGAAGCCATTGAAAAGGCTTGTAAAGAATTCAATGTACCAAGGGAAAAATTGAATATAGAAATAATCTCAGAGGGCTCTTCTGGATTCCTGGGTTTTATAGGATCCCAAAAAGCATTTATTAAAGCCAGTATAGTGTCAATAGATGTGGACCTCGATACGTCCTTCAAAAAAACAGAAAATACATCCCCCGATACATACATCAAGATTCCAACCCATGAAAGAACTGCTGGAGATGAATCCAATGCAACTGCGGCAATAAGAGCAAAAAGGATTCTTGAGGAAATATTGACCCGAATGAATTTAGATTTTCCCGTAACTGTCGAAGAAACACCGGAAGCCGTTACTCTCGACATAAAGGGTGCAGGTAATGGACTTCTGATAGGGAAAAAAGGCCAGACTCTTGACGCCATTCAGTATATAGTAAACAGGATATTCAATAAGCATGGAAAAGAGAGAAAGAGAATCATAGTCGATACCGAAGAGTACAGAAAGAGAAGGGGTGAATCTCTCATTGTACTGGCTGAAAAGCTGGGACAAAAAGTCAAGAAAACAAATAAGCCCGTCACTATCAGCAACTTGAATGCCCATGACCGGAGGATAGTACATTTAGCCCTTCAAGACGATAAGCTCCTGGTCACAAAGAGTCGAGGTGAAGGAATACTCAGAAAGATTATCATTCTGCCAAACAAAAGTGCCTAAAGTAAATTTTAATCAGTTAACTTCAGTTCATTTTAGGTACTTAAACAACTTTAGCTCACTTTAGTCACTTGAAACTTTAGTCACTTTATTAATCCACCGTGAAATTAAAAGACACCATAGCGGCGATATCCACCCCCCCTGGCATAGGTGGAATCGGTATAATAAGGGTAAGTGGACCAGAATCGGAAGAAATCGGCAATCTACTCTTTAAACACAAGAAAAAAGTTGAACACTTCAAAACCCACCGTCTTTATCATGGAGATATTGTATCACCGGAAAATGGCACAGTCCTTGATGAAGTATTGATCACTATAATGAAAAAGCCTCACTCCTATACTGGAGAGGATATTCTTGAGATAAACTGTCACGGCGGTCCTGTTATTCTTCAGTCTATTCTCAACGAGGTAATGAAGGCAGGGGCACGTCTCGCAGAACCCGGCGAATTTACAAGAAGAGCCTTTCTCAATGACCGTCTCGACCTTTCCCAGGCGGAAGCGATTTCTGACATGATAATGGCCAGGACCAACAGAGGTCTCGATCTGGCCATCACCCAGCTTAAGGGAAATCTATCAGAGAAAATTAAATCTGCCCGTTCATCCACCATTGACATCCTGGCACTCCTCGAAACCTCCATAGACTTTACTGAAGAGGACATTGAAGTGCTACCTGCCTCGGAACTTACCGAAAGGATCCAAAGCATAATAGACAGTCTGGAAGAGATTCTTTCAACATATCACGAAGGAAAAATTTACAGGGATGGCATAAATGCCGTTATCATAGGAAAGCCGAATGTTGGAAAATCGAGCCTTCTAAACAGGCTCTTCGGAGAGAAACGGGTTATCGTCGCCTCCACTCCGGGAACAACGAGAGATTTCATAGAGGAAGTTATTAATATCAAAGGGATACCGCTCAGGATTACTGATACGGCCGGGATAAGAAATGCTGAAAATATCATAGAAAAAGAGGGTGTCGAGCTGGTCTGGGAAAAGCTCTCATCGGCTGATATAATCATAATAGTTCTCGACGGAAGCGAAAAATTAACAAGGGAAGATCTGGAGATAATCGAGAAAAACAGGCACAGAAATTGTGTCCTCGTTATAAACAAGTCAGACCTTACGCATATAATAAATATTGAAAAACTTGACGATCTCCTGCCCGGCAACAAACCCTTATGGCTATCGGCGAAATACGGTGACGGTATTCCGGCTCTCAAAGAACATATCCACTCCTTAATCATCAGTAACAGAGATGACCGCCGATCAGATATTATAATAACAAATCTCCGTCACAAAACCGCCCTTGAAAAAACCGTCACGTTTCTTTCAAAGGCCAGAGAAAATATACGTGAAGGCATGTCTCCCGAATTCGCTGCTCTCGAGCTGAGGGAGTCTCTCGAAAGCATGGGCGAAATTATCGGGGAAACCGTAAACGAAGAGGTGCTGGACAGGATCTTTTCAACCTTCTGTATCGGTAAGTAAGGCCAGTTGTAGGGGGTTAGTTGTCCGGGGATCAGCATGTAGCGTAGCGCAGGGCTTTAGCCCTGCTTAAACTGACCCCTGATCCCTGGCCTCTGATAACTGATTTACATTTTTCACCTTGCGCCCAATGTTGTTGTGTGGTAGTTGCCACAACGTGCCGATTTATCGGTGGCAAATCGAGAAGCTATGACAGGATTGAATATGGCAAAGATGGAAGATATCAGCAGACTAAAAGAGACTGCAAGGCTGATGAGGATTAACATCCTCACGATGATACACAACGCCAGCTCCGGGCACACCGGTGGTTCCCTTTCCGCGGCAGATATAATGACTGCCCTTTATTTTCATGTGTTGAATCATAATCCGGACGACCCGAACTGGCCGGAAAGGGACAGGTTTGTTCTCTCCAAAGGACACGGCGCCCCCGCACTCTATTCGGCACTGGCCATGTGCGGCTATTTCAATCTCAAGGAACTTATGACGTTGAGAAAATTGAACAGCTCTCTCCAGGGACACCCCGACGTGAGAAAAACAAAGGGGGTCAACGCCACCTCAGGTTCGTTAGGACAGGGATTGTCCGTTGCCAACGGTATCGCCATGGGGCTCCGTCTCGAAGGCATCAAATCGAATGTTTATGTTATGCTTGGCGATGGAGAACTGCAAGAGGGACAGATCTGGGAAGCCGCCATGACAGCAGCTCATTATAAGCTCGGAAAAGTTATGGCCATTGTAGACAACAATGGCCTCCAGATCGATGGCGCGGTGAAAGATGTCATGGGGATAGAACCGCTTTATGACAAGTGGAAAGCCTTCGGATGGAATGTTCAGGTAATCGACGGCCACAATTTTGAAGAAATCATACCGGCTCTGGAAAGTGTTAAGAGCCGTAATGTTGCGGACACTCCGTCCGTTGTAATAGCTAAAACCATAAAAGGGAAAGGCGTTTCGTTCTTTGAGGGCCTGGCGAAATATCATGGCGTGGCACCGACAGATGAAGAATTCAAAAAAGCACTCAAGGAGCTTGGCGTATAGATGACAGCTACACTCGGAACAAGAAATGTTTATGGGGAAACCCTGGTTGAACTTGCCCGGACCAATAAAGATATCGTTGTTCTCGATGCTGATCTCTCGGGATCAACAATGACAAAACTCTTTGCCGGAGACTTTCCTGACAGATTCTTCAATATGGGAGTATCCGAGCAGGATATGATGGGAACCGCAGCCGGTCTTGCTCTCGCCGGGAAGATTCCCTTTGTAAGTACTTTTGCCATATTTGCGGCAGGAAGAGCCTGGGAACAGGTGAGACAGGCTATCGCCTACCCTAAATTGAACGTGAAGATTGTGGCCAGCCACGGAGGCATAACCGTCGGTGAGGATGGTGTCTCTCATCAGATGACCGAAGACCTGGGGATTATGAGAGTCATCCCCAATATGACCGTTATCGTTCCCGCAGATGGTGTAGAGGTGAAAGAAATCATGAGGGTCGCATTGAATACAGAGGGCCCCTTTTATATCAGGACATCAAGAATGAAATTTCCTGTTATATTTCCCGACGGTGTATCTTTTGAGATAGGACGGGGCACCGTCGTCAATGAAGGATCTGACATAACGATTATTGCTCTCGGTCTCATGGTATCCGAATCGCTCAAAGCTGCAAAATTATTGAAAACAAAAGGCATCTCCGCGCGGGTAGTAAATATGTCCACACTGAAACCAATCGACGAGAACCTGATAATTTCCTGTGCGAGAGAAACAGGGGCGATTGTTACTGCCGAAGAACATTCCACAATTGGCGGGCTCGGCAGTGCCGTCTGTGAGGTTATATCAGAAAATTACCCGGTACCGGTAAAAAGGATAGGCATACAAGACAGGTTCTGCATGTCCGGAACCGGAGATGAACTGCTCGATTGTTATGGGTTAAGGGCTGCAGA
>CAYVXX010000001.1:57203-138882 GCA_964454305.1 uncultured Syntrophales bacterium
GCATGTCCGGAACCGGAGATGAACTGCTCGATTGTTATGGGTTAAGGGCTGCAGAGATAGCCCGCGCATCAGAGGATGTTCTGATCCAAAAAGGTGCAAGGTAAAAGGTTAAAGGAATGCAAATATAATCTCCTTCACCTTCACCCTTCCATACCCTCAAGCAGAGCCATGACATTATTGCCCAAAACCCGGTGGTTATATCCGCCCTCCAGAATGGCGAAGTAACCACCATTGTTTTTTTGACTCGCCTTCCGAACCATGCGCCCTATCTCAGTATAATCGGCAGTATCAAGAAGCCCTCCCCAATCGTCGAGATGGTTGTCAAAACCGGCAGAAATGCCGATTATATCCGCCTCTTCAGAAAACAAATTTTCTTCTACTTTTTTAAGATACTCGCTTCGGGTGGATGAAGAGGGATTGTAAAGAGTCACAAATCCGGACCTTTCCAGGAGATTTACCGTACCATCACCAAAGTGAAGGTCAATATCCAGGATAAAGGCCCTTTCTATCATACCGGTGCGTTTCAGTTTCTGTATGGCAATAGCCATATTATTAAAGAAACAAAATCCCCATGAGCTATCGAATGAGGCATGGTGCCCAGGTGGCCGAATAAGAGCAAAACAGGGTTCTTTCAATCCTGTCATAGCCGCCTGAATAGCTCCACCCGCTGCCAGCGCCGATATATCGTATAAACCTGCGTCGGTCACATAATCAATATGCGACGTGCTATGCACAGCAGCAATATCCTCCTTTTCAGCAGGAATCGCATCAACAAAGGTAACACTATTACGTATCACTTTATAAACGGACTCTATCCGACCTGAATCTGCCGCAGGATCAGAGCAATATGTCTGGTTAAAATCTTCATGATATATAACTTTCACTGCCAAACCTCCCGATAATTTATTGCGGAAGCTCAAAACTGTTTTTATTGTATCAGTAAATACTGACATGAATCAAGAAATTTAGGGAGATTAGAGGAATTGGGGATCGTATCTTCTTTACTGTTGACACCCCACTACACTCCGTTATAATACAGAACGTAACAGAGAAGAGTAAGGCGGCTTGACGCTTAAATTATACAAACTAATTTTCTTAAAGATGTATTGAACGAGAGATGTTTTAAATATTATGGTACTACGAAATTTAAAATTCCTCATTGTAACTTCCCTTACCCCTCTTTTTTTATTCCTTTTCGCTTTTCACCCACATGCGGCAACACAAGCTGTCCAACAGCAACAACCCATTCCCGATTGTCTTGTTGCCCTATCTTCCGGACATGCGGTGGTCGTAGACAAAAAAGCGCAGAAATTATTTGTCTATCATAATGGCGATAATGGATTTTTCAATAAAGTGTACGAATCTGCGTGTTCCACGGGAAAAAACCGGGGTGCAAAAACGATGGAAGGAGATAGTAAAACACCTGAAGGTATATTCTTCCCAACAAAATTATTTGCCAAAAACCAGCTCTCTTCCATATATGGCCTCATGGCATTTCACATCGATTACCCAAACATGTTGGACAGAAAAGCGGGGAAAAACGGTAATAACATCTGGCTACACGGAACGAACAAACCCCTGCGCCCCTTCCAATCTAACGGATGTGTCGCCCTGAGCAATGATAACATAAAGAGTATTTTCAACTACATCAGTCTCAACAAAACACCTATCATTATAGAAAAATCAATAAAATGGGTGCCACAGAATACTCGATTGGACGCAAAAAACAGCCTCGAACATCTTCTCGACTCGTGGATAAAAGCCGTAATGGAGGGTGACACAAATGCCCTCGATTCTCTATATGAAGACCCAAACACAGGAAAACAAAACTGTAACTTACTGATAAGAAAGATAAAAAGCTGGGAACCCGCCAACATTCCCTTTTCTGTCAAAGCGGGTGATGTTTCTATAGTAAGGAATGGAAAATTCGCCGTTATCTTATTTGATCAAATTCTATCCGTGAATGACATAAGCCGCCATGGGGGCTACAGAAAACTTTTCCTGAAAAAAAATCAGAACGGGTGGCTCATTGTGGGAGATGTATCTCAACCACCGGCAGCAGAAGGGTTTTTCGCCAGTACCTTAAACACCCTCGACAGAACCGCCATGGATCATAAGGCCATCGAAGGGCTGATTGAAAGGTGGGTCAAATCGTGGGAAACCGGAAACATGGAAGACTACCGATCCTGTTACTCACAGGACTTTACGGCCCGTGGAATGAATTTAGACAGCTGGATATCTTACAAAACCGAGCTGAAAAAGCATAATGAAAATATCCGCATCGGTATTGATGATCTTAAACTCTCTTCAGGACGGGATCGGGGGCTATCAGTATTTACACAAAAATACGATTCATCAAACTATAATGCCACTGGAATTAAAAAACTTCGCCTGAAAAAAGCCGGCGGTGAATGGAAGATTTATCGCGAAACATGGACAGCAAGTAAAGACATACGTTATGACAGAACCGCCATGGATCATAAGGCCATCGAAGGGCTGATTGAAAGGTGGGTCAAATCGTGGGAAACCGGAAACATGGAAGACTACCGATCCTGTTACTCACAGGACTTTACGGCCCGTGGAATGAATTTAGACAGCTGGATATCTTACAAAACCGAGCTGAAAAAGCATAATGAAAATATCCGCATCGGTATTGATGATCTTAAACTCTCTTCAGGACGGGATCGGGGGCTATCAGTATTTACACAAAAATACGATTCATCAAACTATAATGCCACTGGAATTAAAAAACTTCGCCTGAAAAAAGCCGGCGGTGAATGGAAGATTTATCGCGAAACATGGACAGCAAGTAAAGAATGATGGAACAAAAGAAAAAAAGCGACAAAAAAAGCTGGACCATTCTCGTAATCGGAGACAAAGAACGAATCCGTTCCTTTGAAATTACAAAAGCGTTTATTGTTACCTTGATTGCAATCGTTCTCGGGCTCATGACAGGCATCCCTGCTGCCTTGTGGTTCCACGACAGAGCGCAGTTTCCAACTCAAACAGAACTCGTTGAAAAACTTGAAAACGCCCAAAGTGAACTAAAAATTATAAAAGAAGAAAATAGAGGGTTTGAAGTCAAAGTTCAAATCCTAGAAGATGAGTTAACCTTAATAAAACAAAAACTGGAAAATACCATCCAATCAAAAAAATCTCCGGAAGTTTTACCATCAACTGATGCTAAAACGGATGCTTTACGGGTAAAAGAGAAACCCTCAGCTCCTGAAACCGTTGACAAACCTTATGCGGTATCTATTGAAAATTTCGAGACAACCATTGATCAAACAGACAGTGCCTGCAATTTCAATTTTACATTGAGGAATAAAACTGCGAGCAACATTACAATCTCCGGATATATCTTCATTATCTTAAAATCCGATATTTCAGACATAAAATCGTGGCGCATCTATCCAAAGACAACTCTTGAAAATGGAAGCCCGCAGAATTTCAAAATAGGTGAGCGTTTTTCCATCTCCAGATTTAGACGCATAAAAGGTAAAATCAAAAAAATACCTGTACAAGAAAGCTACGATTCAGTTTCGATATTAGTTTTTTCCGACGATGGCAACCTGGTCTTAGAAGAAAATATTGATTTAAAAACCCTTACAGAGTAATTATCAAATGATTTTTTTTCACTACAGACACTCAACTTCATACCTGTGGTTAATCTTTTTATGTCTTATGTTATGTTCCTTGATTGGTCCAAACCCGGGTTGGTGCAGAAATACATTTGAAACACACTTCGCGGGGACAGATTATGAACTTAACGTCTACAGAATCCGCGGCAAATCACCTGGAAAAACGATCCTTATTATAGGAGGAATACAGGGTAATGAGCCTGGTGGATTCATGTCTGCAGATCTATATGCCGACATGACATTAGAAAAGGGTAACCTGATAGTCGTACCGAGGGCCAACTTTTATTCTATCTTACTTAATCGCCGCCAAGTCAACGAAGACATGAACAGGAAATTTTCCGAACCATCCAGGGAAAATTATGAGGCACAGGTTGTATCGATCTTAAAACGACTAATTACTGAAAGTGACTGCCTTCTGAACCTCCACGATGGTTCCGGATTCTATTCAGACACCTGGCAAAACTCTTTCAAGAACCCCAAGAGATTTGGCCAATCCATCATTGCCGACTGCGAAACTTACACCAACCCGGAAACAGGTAAAATCCTGAAACTGAAGGAAACGGCCGAACAGGTAATTAGTGAAATAAATTCCCATATTAAAGATACTGACCATCTTTTTCATTTCAATAACCACCGTACCAATGCTCCAGACACACCGCATCCGGAACAGCGTAAATCTGCCACTTACTACGCCCTTTATAAATGTGGAATTCCGGCCTTCGGCATTGAAACCAGCAAATCGCTACCATTAGAGCCTAGAATCTACCACCATAACCTCGCAATCAACTCCTTTATGAAGATATTCGGCGTAGAACCCGAGGTTCCAGGTATTATCCTGAATCCCCCAACTATAAAGTACGTGGTTGTTAAGGTGAACGACCAGGCACCGATTGTTGTTGCCAACAGGGAAACCCTGAATATATCTCCCGGAGATGTCGTCAAGATTATACATTTAGAATCCAATTATGAACGCGGCCTCAGCGCCGACATAGCGGAATACGGAACGATAAATGATATCAATAAACCCATTGCCATCAATCATCCAACTCAAATAATGATCCGTAAAGACCATTTAAAATGCGGGGAAATTAATATCGCCCTCACTGACAGCAATAAACCGCCAAAAACAATAACGAGAAACCCTCATGTTGTTTATTTCAAAATTAAGATTAATGGAGAGGAAAAATACTTTCCCAATGGTACTCACGTAAACATAATTAGAGGAGACACTGTTGAACTGGTCGATGTTGGAACAATACCTGAATCAACATCCGCCGGGATTATTGTCAATTTAAAGGGTTTTGTAGGTAATGCAAGGGGAAATACAGGAGAAGACCGGGGCTACATTATCCATACTGACAGAGATCTCTGGAAACGCTACTCTCTTTACAAAAACGGTCGACTATACCAGGCCGTCGTCACCAAAAACAATGACGTAATAGGTCGGCTTTTTATAGATATAGAGGAGCCCACCTTTGAATACGTAGTGATTCAGCTAAATAACATGGAAAAGCGGTGCTTCTTCCGTGATGATACGCTTTCAATATGTCATGATGATATAATTAAGCTTATTGACATTAAAACAAACGTTCCAAAGAATTCAAATGTTATCGCATCCCTGAACGGGCCTGGAGTAAAAATCCCCTTCCCCATAGGGAAAGCAATCTCCACCGTAAAAATTACACCTGTTAAAAAAATTATTATTAACAGAGCAAACATTCCCCTGGGTTCCATATTGCTTAACATAAAAGAAACACGGTTAACCCGAAAGTTGCAACAGAAACCGTAACGAGACGAAGAAAATTGCCGCAAACCGCATAAAGGAGAAATCAGGTGAAAGCCAAACGGGACAACGTGTCAATCATTAACAGGGATTGCAACCTTGAAGGAACACTTGATTTCAAAGGCTATCTGATCGTCGTGGGAAGCATCAACGGAACATTAAACGCCGAGACCGTAGTTACAGAGGAAGATAGTCATATCCTGGCAAAGGCAAATGTAAACTCCATAACCATAGGCGGATATTTTGAAGGAGAAATGATCGTCACAGAAACTCTCACAATCTCAGGGACGGGTAACGTTAAAGCACGGATAAAATGCAACAAACTGGCGATCGAAGAGGGTGGTATTTTGAACGGCAATGTCAGGTTCTTGCGGTAAAGGCCAAAACCTTACAGCCGATCGCTTTACTTTTAATGCGCCTCGTCCCAGTTCCTCCCGGAGGATATGTCTACCCTGAGGGGCACCTTAAGTTCGATAACCCCTTCCATCTTTTTCCTGACCATATCTATGATCTCATCCTTTTCCCCCAGCGGAACTTCAAAGACAAGCTCGTCATGAACCTGCATAATCATACTCGTCGACAATTCTTCTTTCCTCAGGTGCTCTGCGATATTGAGCATCGCTACTTTGATCAGATCCGCGGCCGTACCCTGTATCGGGGCATTGATTGCAGTACGTTCGGCAAACTGACGAATGGAAGCGTTAGTACTGTTTATTTCGGGAAGGTACCGACGGCGATTCAGGAGTGTCGTCACAAATCCATCCCTTCTCGCATTTTCCAGAACCCCGTCCAAATATTCCTTGACCTTGTGGTATCTGCGAAAATATGCGTCAATGTATGTCCTTGCCTGCTTTTGGCCTATTCCCAATTCCCTCGATAACCCGAAGGGACTCATCCCGTAAATTATCCCAAAATTGATCACCTTTGCCTGCCGTCTCATATCGGGATTGATCATCTCGGGAAATATCCCGAAGATATCGGAAGCGGTTCTGGCATGAATATCCTCACCGGACTTGAAGGCGTTTATCAGGGTCTTATCACCGGCAAGGTGGGCTAAAACACGTAGTTCTATCTGGGAATAATCCGCGGAGACAATCTCACAGCCCTCCGGAGGAATAAATGCCTGCCGTATTCTCCTTCCCTCTATTGTCCTTACAGGAATATTCTGCAGATTCGGATTACTGCTGGAGAGTCTCCCCGTGGCGGTAACGGCCTGGTTATATGACGTGTGGATTCTGCCCGTCTCTTTATTGACAAGGACAGGCAGTGCATCAACATACGTAGACTTCAGCTTTGCTATGCTCCTGTAAGCTAAAATCTCCGCGGGAAGTTCATGGGACAGGGCAAGATAGGTCAAAACATCGACACCGGTAGAATAGCCTTCCTTTGTCTTTTTGCCCCTGGGAAGTCCGTGTTTATCGAAGAGGATCACCTGTAACTGTTTGGGAGAGTTTATGTTGAATTTCTCGCCGGCCAATCGATAAATCTTTTCTGCTGAAATGGATATAAGATTTCCAAGCTGAAGCGACATCTCGCCGAGCAACTTCACATCGACGAGGACACCTTTTCTGTCCATTGAGGCCAGAATATCAACCAGGGGCATCTCCATATTATGAAAGAGATCCCCCAATCCCACGGTCTCAATCTTATCGTAAAGGAGTGAGGAAAGCCTGAGGATAAAATCTGCTCTCTGGCATGAATAAACTACAGCTTTTTCGAACGGGACGGCATTGAAGCCTATCGCTTTTGAACCACTCCCAACCAATTCTTTCCTGGAAATAAGCTCAGAACCCCGGTGATCCCTGACGACATCGGTTAGATCATGGCCACGCTTTGATGGATTGAGAACATAAGAGGCTATCATCGTATCACAGCTTATTCCCGCAACCTTGATACCCTTTCTCGAGAGTATAATCAGGGAGTTTTTGATATTGTGTCCGTGCTTTTTAATCCCTTCATCAGAAAACAGCGGTGCCAGACTTTCCAGCACATAACCCAATTCAAGCTGTTGCGGAATCCCTTCATAGGAATGAGCAACGGGAATATAATATGCCTCCGTTTCCTCCGGGCAGATAGAAATTCCGACCATTTCAGCTAACATCGGCATATCCGACGTCACTTCAAGATCAAAGGAAAATTCCCTGACGTCCTGAAGTCTCCTCAACAGGGCTTCAAGCTCATCCGTTTTCAGGATCAGGTTATATTCTTTCTCCCCATATTCCTCTTCCCTGACCTTCAACTCCTGTAGCAGAGATGAAAATTCAAGCTCCCTGAATATCTCCTTTAAAAAATCGGTATCCGGCGCGCTACAATCTAAACGCTCCGGATCGAATTCAATCTCTGCATCGGTCTTTATGGTGGCAAGCTCCCGGCTCATCCTCGCCTGTTCCGTGAATTCCTTGAGGTTTTCCCTGAGCCTTTTATTTTTCACCTTATCGGCATTTTTCAAAACCTCTTCGATCGTGCCGAATTCTTCAATCAACTTCAGCGCTGTCTTCTTTCCCACACCGGGTACACCGGGGATATTATCCGACATATCCCCCATCAAACCGAGGACTTCCACCACCTTCTCAGGGGCAACCCCGAAAAATTCCCTGACCCCTTCGATATCATAGGTTATGTCTTTCATCGTATCGATTATTATAATATCATCCGATACGAGCTGCATAAAATCCTTGTCACCGGAGACGATTACTGTCTTCGTTCCTTTCTCGCTATAGATTTTAGCAAGCGTTCCTATAACATCATCAGCCTCCAGACCCTCCTTTTCCAGAACAGGAATAGAAAGACCCCTCACAATATCCTTGATAATCGGCACCTGCGGAATAAGCGTGTCGGGCATCGGTTTCCGTGTTGCCTTGTACTGGTCATAGGCCTCATTACGAAATGTGGGGCCCTTAACGTCAAAGGCAACAGCGATATAATCCGGCTCCCAATCACGGCAGAGTTTCATCAGCATCTTGGTAAACCCGTAAATAGCATTCGTAGGAAACCCCTTCGAGTTGGAAAGTTCCTTGATCGCGTAAAAGGCACGATAGATGTAATTACTGCCGTCGACGAGAAAGAGAGTCGGTTTTTTCATTTTTTCTGTCATACCTCTATCAATGAAATCTTGATTTTCACAATCCCTGCGAAGAAATTTAATATGCCTCAAAACGCCTTTCCGTTCAACAAGTATTACGTGTACCGGATTGAAAATTATTAATATCACTTGATTTTTCTTTTTTTTCAAATTATATATCGTACGGAAACAAACAGAGTGGGGCTTGCGGGTACACTCCCAATCAAAAGACAAAAAAATCCCTTTAGGAAAACGGACTTCCCCCTTTTGCTCTTCGGAAATGAGGGAACATCCATGATTCTCCAACTTTTTACTTGACTTCTATATTTAAGTATGTAATTTCCTACACAATAAGAAAAGCGAAAGGGCTATTTTATTACATGATACGTTTTGATATTGAAAACAGAAACTTCTGGTGGTGGCAGGCCCACATAGGTCTGCCCATGTAAGCTTAACAATAACATAACTACGATTTTAAGCCATGGGTGAAGAAAGGTCTTTCCCACGGTTTTTTTGTGGATACACAGTAACCGTCATGGGAAGTCCCCATGGCGGTTTTTTTATTTTTGCAGCTTTTTAACATTGGCATCAGCAGGATAAATACCATGACTTTCAAGAATTCAGACATGCATCAACGAGGTGAGTTCCATGTCAAGACAACGGAAGGTTCTTACGATATTGAGGCTCACGTGAGATTGATCGGGAAGGATCTTTTAGTCGCCATAAGTGGCGGAGAAAAACCGCACATCGGGGCTGTTTCCGTTGCTCAGCCCCGTCAGAGCCTCAAAAATCCCGAAGACACAAGCGCTACGGCGTCTGTCATCTGCATTATGGGACACAAGGAAGACGAACTGGCAAAAAAAGCTTCAGAATTTTTAGCGGCGGCTTTGAATACCCGGGTTGTGGTCACGGCCGGCATACACTTCGATGCCATCAACGAAGAAGGAATCCGAAGAGTCATTCAAAACAGTGAACTCATTGTCAAGCAAATCCTGGCTAAAATCATAACGGAATCAAATTCACAAATGGAAAAAAAGAATAGAGGGGAAAGCCATGTCGAAACGAATTGTTATCGGGATAACAGGAGCAAGCGGCGTGATATACGGTGTAAAGACGCTTCAATTACTCGCTGAAAAAGAATTTGAAACTCATTTAATCATATCCGAGACGGGAAAACAAAACATCGAGATTGAAACACCATATAAAGCGCGAGATGTGGAGGCTATGGCTAACTACACTTACGACATAGATGACGTTGGCGCATCTCTCGCGAGCGGTTCGTTCTTAACGGAGGGTATGATAATCGCACCATGTACCATAAAAACCCTGTCAGGAATTGCCAATTCATATACGAGCAACCTCCTCGTGCGGGCCGCGGATGTCACTCTGAAAGAAAAGCGAAAACTTGTTCTGGTGGTAAGAGAAACGCCGCTCCACAAGGGACATATCAGACTTATGGGCATGGCTGCCGACTACGGCGCCCATATTCTCCCTCCTGTACCCTCTTTTTATCATCAACCGAAAACTATTGACGATATTATAAATCAGACAATCGGCAAGATTTTTGATTACCTTGGCATCAAACATGATCTTTTCACGCGGTGGGGTGAAAAGCATATCGAACCGGTGGAGCTCGATAACATTCGATGCCTTGATTGAGCTTAAACGAAATGTGAGACCGCCCCGAGTCACACAATGACGATCATACGCCACGGCACCGGAGACAATCTCCAGGTCTGTGTCAGTTGATATATTCTAAATTAACAGGAAAGGAGTTCAGAAGTGAAAAAGAAACAATATTTTACTGCATTGAGTATCATTATCTTTTTGATACTGCTGTTCTGCCCGGTTCAGTCGAAAGCAAAAATGTTCAACGACCTTGATGAATTTGTCAGTTTCTTGAAGCAGAAAGGTGAATTAGTCACCGTAACGAAGGCGGTCAACTCAAAATTTGAAGCTGCAGCCGTCCAATCGAAAGTCCTCAATGAAATGGATAAGGCCGTTCTATTTAGCAACGTGGACGGGCAGGGGAAGAGGATGCTCGGCAATATTTACACATCACGGAAAATGCTGAGCTACATGTTTGACACAAAACCCGAAAAGCTGGTTGACAAAGTTCTTTCTTACAAGGGAGCGAAGAGATACCCTGTCAAATTCGTTGAAAAGGCGTCATGTCAGGAAGTAGTCAATAAGGATTTCAAGGACATTTTAGACGTAGTTCCAATTCCATGGAATTATGAAAAGGACGCGAATCGTTACATAACCGCCGGCATAGTCGTCACGAAAGACCCCGAAACGGGAAAGATAAATACGGCGATTCAGCGAATCATGTATAAAAAAGGGCGGCAGTTAAATCTCTTTTTCGCTCCGATGCAGCATAACTGGATGATATTTAACAAATACAAGGCATTAAAAAAAGATATGCCCGTGGCTGTTATCATAGGCGCGGATCCGATTATGATGTTCGCTTCAGAGTCGGGGATTCCATACGAAGAGAATGAGTTCGAGTATGCCGGCGCAATGAGGGGGAAATCGATAGAAGTTGTTAAATGCAAGACGGTCGATCGTTATGTCCCGGCTAACGCGGAATATATTATTGAAGGAACTGTCCCCTGGGACAAAAAATCGATGGAAGGGCCCATGGGAGAAAATCAGCGGGTCTACGGATATGCTCAGGAAAATCCCATTATAGAAGTTTCTTGTATTACTCATAAAAAAAATCCGATCTTCCAGAATATACTGCCCGGCACTTCCGAAGAGCATTCACTGCTGGCAATACCGATGGAAGCCAGAATGCTTGAAAGATTGAGGCAGGTATCCCCACGCGTTATTACCTTAAACTTACTTCCTAATTTCATGAATTGCGTAATCAAGCTTGACTACTATCCTCCGGTTCAACGAGGCCTGGGCAAAAATGTGCTTCTGGCCGCCCTATCCGATCCATGGATAAAATATGCCGTCGTTGTCAACAAAGATGTAAATATCGATGATGCAGATGAGGTTAACTGGGCAATCTCCGCCAGGGCCAACCTTTCAAAAGATCTTGTGCTCATTGAGAAAACATGGGGGTTCGTCATGGATCCAAGCAGAAAAGACCGCACCCAGCCCGTAACGAAACTGGGTATCGATACAACAGTTGACCCGCTCGAAAGAGAAAGGTTTATAAAGGCGGATGTTTTAGGGTATGATAAGGTTAATCTAAAAGACTATTTATCCAGATAGCAGACATTTCCGGGAGGGGTGAACGGGAGCTTTCACCCCTCTTTTTTACCAAACTCACCATGATAGGAGAGCTTTGAATTTTGTCATTTCGAGGAGTGTTAAAATGACAGATAATGATAGTTATTCAAAGCTCTCGACAGGTTGCCAATGGGAAACATTCTAATATATTGCGCAAAATTTCTCATTACGTCGTACACAAGTATTTTAGCACCCTTACTGCCCCTTTTAATGACGGAAATGCACCTTTCCCTCACCCAGACAGGCGCGCTGGTTTCCGTATTCTCTCTCTTTAACTCTCTCCTGCAGCCCCTTTTCGGCTGGACACAGGATCGAATCGGATTTTACTTCTTTCTCTGTTTCGCTCCACTCTGGACCGGCATATTCATGGGAGCAATCGGAATAGCCTCCAGTTACGGATTCCTTATCCTGTTTCTGTTGCTTGCCGGGCTCGGGATCTGTGCCTTCCACCCTGCTTCATTTGCTTCAATGGGGAAAATCGATCCCGAACGCAGAGCAATTACAATTTCGTTCCTTCTGATGGCGACTTCTCTCGGTTTCGTCGTAGGGCCGATGGCGATCTCCTTTTTCGTTACCTTTTTTGGAATACATAAGCTCTATCTCATTGCGATACCGGGGATACTTATAACGCTGGCCCTTTTCAAAACCGTTGAGCACAGTAAAAACAGACCACCGGCAGGCACACATAACGGTTTTTATCAAATTAAAGCAATTACAATCTCGATATTCCCCCTCTTCGCATTTGCTCTCTGCATAAGCATTACCCTTATGAATTTATTCAGCTTCATACCGTTTCTTCTACGGGAAAGAGGCGCCGCAATGACTATTGTCGGGTTCTTTCTTTCGGCCTTAGCCCTCGGTTCCGCTATTGGTCCTCTTCTGGGATCACTGATGGTAAAACACATCGGAAGGGTTAAAGTCCTCGTTATATCGGCAATCTCTTCACTCGGTTTTCTTTTATTATTTCTTCTGCCGGCAATCGGGCCTATCCTGCAGATTATTTTCCTTTCTTTCCTGGGACTTGCCCTCATGTTGCCATTTTCGATTCTCATAGACATGGGGCAGGAAAGGGTTCCTCAATACCTAAGCACGGTCTCCTCACTGCTCGGAGGATTCGCTTGGGGCAGCGGGGGTATACTGATCATCGTCTTCGCTAAAATTGCCGAAACCGTAGGGTTTGAAAATATAATAAGAGGTCTGATTGTATTCCCTGTCATCAGTTTGTTACTGGTGTATTTTACCGACCTGCGTTATTCCGGAAAGCCAAACTGACCCGCCATATACCACGCACCGGGCACTTCACTGTTGCAAATTATTGAATATCACTCGATTTTTCTTATCTTTCAAATTATATATTTTACGGAAAAGCAACAAAGGGGGGGATTTTATAACTTTTCTACTTAGCCTCTGCGACAAACTCATTTCACACATATTCGTTGACCTGCTAATAATACTCACCTGAATCTCCCGCGTCATCTGAGCCACCCCTGAAATGCACAGTTAAAACCACGACCACATTCAGTCCCCTGAAGAGTGATAATGAGTAAAGGGCAAACTTGCCGGAAAATACATCCAATATCAACTTATCAGGGCGAATCGGCCTGATAAGCACTGGTCCTCCCCTCGCTTCGCTCGGGGAGAACCAGTCACTCGAGACCGACCGCTTCGCGGCGGCTTAGTTCCGCATTCACTTCCATAAAGTGACTGAATTAAAAGTTTGCAGTTCCTGATGTGTTTTGATAAAATCTTACTGGTAAGAAAATAAATCCTTGAGGTAAAATTTATGGCAAACCTTGCTACAACGAAAATGTCGTCAAAAGGGCAAGTGGTTATCCCTGAGGGAATTCGCAAGCGTCTTAAATTAAAAACGGGGACTCAATTTGTTGTTGTTGGTGACAATGATGTCGTTATTCTTAAAAATATTACTCCTCCCTCAATTGAGGAGTTCGACGAATTAATTGCAAAAGCCCGCAAAACTGGCAAACAAACAAGACTGAAAAAAAACGATATAAAAGAAGCCATTAGTAAAGTTAGAAGGATTAAATGAAAATTGTCCTTGATACCAATGTCTTTATCTCCGGTATATTTTTTAGTGGACCACCCTCAAAAATTCTTCAAGCATGGAAAGACTCAAAAGTTCAAATCATTCTCTCCGAAGAAATACTTGAAGAGTATCAACGTGTTGCGGAAGAATTATCATCTAAATTTTCTGCGGTTCATATTGATCGAATAATCGAACTGCTCACAATTTATGGGGAAGTCTTTGAAACAAAAGATATTTCTGTATCTGTTTGTAAAGATCCTGATGACAATAAATTTATAGAGTGTGCAATTGCAGGTAACAGCAAGTTAATAGTCAGCGGAGATAAGCACCTATTAAATGTCACCGGTTATCAGGGTATTTCGGTTTTGAAGCCCAGGGATTTCATAGATAACCACTTGAAATGAGATGTATAGGGCCCAAGCCTCCCTTTGACCTTTAGACTGATAACAGTTCTACCGCTAACGACCGGCTGAACGGGCATTTTAAATATCAGAGCGGAATGTTTGCGAGCTTTTTCTTGACAGATAACACATGAAAGGAAGGTGAAATCAAAATGAAAAAGGTAATTAACAGGACGAAATTTATTTTCGCGATACTAATATTCGCCGTAATGGTTCTTCCCGCAAGCACAGTCTTTTCAGCGGACAATAACCATAAGCAGATAACCCGGGAACTTATAAATTTAGTGGAGACAAATCCGGAAATCAAAAACATGCTGGAATCATCCATCGCGGAAGCCCAAAAAATCAATCCCGACCCGAAGACGAATCCTGTTCAGAGCTTACCGGAATATTATGATTTCATAGACGAAGCATCGAAGCTCCTTCCTCAGGAGATAGTTGGAGGCCCAGCCGGTTCTGTACGTGACCAGATGCTGCAAGGTCTTTGTTACTTCTATTTTCTTGTTGACCAGCCCCTGCCTGAATTAAAAGACAAAGGCCTGTTCAAAAATGCGCTTCAGTACTACCCGCCTTTTTCCTCCTGGCTTCGTAAATTTGCCAACGCCTGGGGAGAGTTCCTTGATACTGAAGAGTCATGGAATGAAGAGATTTACCGGCAGATTTATAACGACCCCAAATTCGGTTTGCAGGAAGGGTGGTATGAGCCCCCATCCAACTGGAAGACCTTCAATGATTTTTTCGCCAGATATTTAAAGTCGCCTGATGTGCGGCCCATTGCTTCGCCGGATGATCCGGCCGTCGTTGTCCTGCCGGCCGATTCCGTTTCTCAAGGAGTATGGGCAATTGATGAAAATTCAAATATTCAAGTAGAGGGTGGATTAAAAGTCAAACTCTTGACTTATTACAGCATCAGGGAGTTGCTTGGTGAGGACAGCCAGTACAGGGATGCATTTGCCAATGGCGTGCTCACTCATACCTTTCTGAACGTAAATGACTACCACCGTTACCATTTTGCCGTTGGTGGAATCATTAAAGAAAAGAAGATCATATCGGAAAACGTTGCCTTGGAGGTGAACTGGGATCCGGAGCAGGGAAAATATGATCCCATTGACTCCACAGGCTGGCAGTTTTCCCAGACCCGTGGTTATGTGATAGTGGATACGGGAAAATACGGACTGGTGGCACTTATTCCCATGGGTATGGCCCAGGTGTCTTCTGTCAACTTTGAGGGTAATGTCAGGCCGGGAATCACTCATAAGAAAGGCGACATGCTCGGTAATTTCCTATTCGGGGGATCTGATTTCATTATGCTTTTCCAGAAAAAGGCCGGGTTTGAAATCACGGCAGCGACAGAAGATAAAGCAGTTACGAAATCCGGTCCCGGCCATGGAAGCGAAGTAACGACCTATAAACATGCTCTTATGGGCGAGGAGTACGGCGTAATGAAGGGACAGGCAAAATAGGATGAAAAATCGGCGACTAAATATTTTTCCTGTTCGAAAAGAGTGCGATCTGTTACTCAAGCACTTACAGAGCGGAATGGTTGCGAGCTTTTTCTTGACAGATAACGATTTTTTATTATATGAAAATTCTCTTTTACCAGCTGAATTTTATTTATAAGGATATGGAAGACCGCCAATGAAACCGACAGGAAAACAGTTCATAGCAGAATTTATCAACTGCTCGGCCGATATTCTAAATGATCAACAGACCATTGAACGGATTTTAAGTGAAGGGATTGTGAAATGCGGGATGAATCTCGTCAGCATAAACAGTCATAGCTTTAATCCGATAGGCGTTACATCTATCGCGATTGTCTCCGAATCTCACATTGCCATTCATACGTATCCCGAAGCCCGTCATGCCTCACTTGATATCTTTACCTGCTCTGATGAATCCCAACTGTCCATTGATCTGCTGGATTTCCTGAAAGATGAGCTTGACCCGGATACGGTGAGGGTCGCTGAAATGAAGAGAGGAAATCCTCTCGAAATAATACACACCGACTGGATAACAGATTTTTGCGAGTCCATAGGATTTGAAGTCCGGTACCATGTTGAAGAAAAAATCCTCGACACACGGTCAGAATATCAGCAAATCAATGTCATAAAGAATGAGACCTTCGGCAGGATGATGTTTCTCGATGGAGAGCTGCAGATCGCGGCCGCTGATGCCCATATCTATAATCAAAGCATGGTTTCCCCCCTGATTGAGGCCGGTAACAGTTTAAACAATGTGGCAATCCTTGGTGGCGGAGACGGTGGAGTCCTTTACGAGCTGCTGAAACACAATCCCGGGAGAGTTACGCTCATCGACATCGACAAAGAAGTGATAAATATCGCCAGGAAATATCTGAAAGATATATGTTTCGATGCCTTTGATGATCCAAGTGTTACGATCATAAACGATGATGCAAATACTTTTCTCGACGAGAAACACGACTTCGATGCCATTGTCTACGATTTAACGATGCATCCCGAATCATTCATCAATGTAGATAGAGAAATATATCTGGATGGAATTTTCTCAAAGATTAAAGATAATCTTAAAATGGGTGGTGTGCTAAGCGTACAGTGCTGTTCCCAATTTGACGCGACAACGCTCGGCATTATAACCGTAATTTTAAATAAACATTTTTCCGACGTTACATTTAAAAAATCGTATATTCCATCTTTTTGCGTGAGTTGGGTATTCGCATCCGCTAAAAGAAAGTAAGCTGATTCCCTTGCCGGAAAAGCCTCCCGGTAGAAATCTTCGTATTAATTTGTCATTCTGACTTTATTTCAGAATCTCACGAGATCCTGAAACGAGTTCAGGATGAAACAAACAGTCATTTCTTAAGGGCTTTTTGTCTTGAGGTTATCCTGGAGATATTCCTTAAATGTCGCGTAGTCACCGGGCAACTCAGATGGTTCCCCTACCCTGCTATCGATATCCTTCATGCTTTGCGGAAGCTCGGGCATTATGCCGAGGAGTTCCTTTATCTCATCGGGAAATTTGGCCGTATGAGCCGTCTCCAGAGATACACACAGCGGAAAATCACCGGACTCTTCAAGATAGATTTCAAGTCCCTTCCAGCCAACCGCTCCGTGAGGTTCGAGGACAACTCCATATTTGCTGTAAACTCTTTCTATGGTCTGCCGTGTAACAGTATCAGATACGCTCACTGAAAAAATTTTTTCTCTCATCGCATCGATCGCGGGATATGCATGAACGGTGCCGAGCCTGTCAACAGTGCCGCCATATAAATCGAAGAACCTGGCCAGGTTGCTCGGATGGCCGACATTCATCGCATTGGACAGGCACGCCCTGGACGGCGACACCTTCTCATAGCGGCCCGTTTTCAGATATCGGGGGAATTCATCATTTTCATTGGTTGGCATGACAAGCTTTTTTACCGGTATCCCCATTCTCCTCGCATATTCGCACCCAAGCGCATTCCCAAAATTACCCGAAGGAACGGAAAAAACGATCTCCTCCTCCTTTTCGGCAAGCTGCGCATAGGCGTAAACATAATAGACAATCTGCGGGAGTATTCTGCCGAAGTTTATCGAGTTCGCCGATGTCAGGTAGAGATAGTCGAGTCCCGGCTCTGAAAAGGCCTGTTTGACCAGATTCTGGCAATCATCGAACTTTCCCTGAATGGATATCGCCCGCACGTTTTCGCCGATCGTATCCAGCTGTTTCTTCTGCCTCCCGCTCACCTCATCCCTCGGATAGAGGATGTTAACATCAATGCCGGGGACGCCTTTAAATGCCTCGCCAACCGCACTCCCCGTATCTCCCGATGTCGCCACAAGGACATTCAGTCTTTTGCCCCTGTCCCGGAAATGACTCATCAGCCTCGCCATCATCCTGGCGGCAAAATCCTTAAAAGAAGCCGTCGGACCCTGGTCAAGCCTCATTACGTATTTTCGGTCGAAGACCCTTTCCAGGGGAACGGCAAAATTGTAGGAGTCTTTGACTATCTCTCTCAGCCGATCAGATGAAATCTCATCATGCAGAAATGCCCAGGCTACAAGCATTGCCGTTTCCGGATACGGCGCCCCCTTCAATGCCATAACATCCTCCGGAGAAATTTGAGGGATGACATCGGGCATAAAAAGTCCCTCATCAGGAGCCTGCCCCTTAAGAAGCGCGTCCTTGAATGAAACGGATTCTTTAAACGGCACGATTCCCGGAGTGCCGGTGAGGTTTCTGTTCGTGCTGTAATAGCGTATTTTGTTCCCCATTTCTTAAATACCACCTCATAAAAGTCTAAGAATTAAACATTTTACACCGCGTAGTCCTTCGCAAATTCCAGAAACAATTTATGATAATGCATTAAACTGAATTGCTTCTTATAAATCAAATAAAAATGTCTCTGAACGGTACAGTCCTGAATCGGCACTTCACAAAGAACCCCCTGCTGTAATTCCCGTTTTATAGCATGAACGGAGAGGATGGAGACACCGAGGCCGGCAATGATCGCCTCTTTGACCGCTTCAGAGCTTCCCATCTCACAGACACAATTGAACATGGAAAGGCTCCTGTCAGTATTTTTACGCAAGTAGTCTTCCAGGATTTCGCGGGTAGCTGAACCCCTCTCTCTGATAACAAAGGGGGCTTTTGAAACCTCACCCAGTGTCACATATTTCTTTTTAACCCAGAGATGGTCTGCCGGTACAGCTAAAACAAGTCTGTCCTCCCAGAGGGATTCGACATGCAATCTTTTGTCAAACGTCTGTTTGCCTATAAAACCTATCTCCGCCTGATCATACAGGATCATCTCCAGGGTTTCTTCGCTATCAGAGGTTTGAACGTAAGCCCGAATATCAGGAAAAAGCTTTTTGAAATCATTCAAAAGGCGCGGAAGGATATATGTTGCCGGTATGGTGCTGGCACGGATAAAGATACTTCCTGATTCATTTTCCTTCATCCTTGAAATTTTTTCCTTTGCCTCATCTCTTAATCTGAGGATCTTTTTAGCATAATCATAAAGTATCTTCCCCTCAGGCGTTAAAAATATTCCCCTGTTTCTCCTGTTAAGAATCCTGGCGTTGACCGATTCTTCCAGATTTTTAATATGCTTGGTCATAGACGGCTGGGTCAGAAATACCTTCTTGGCAGCTCGGCTGAAGCTTCCTTCTTCAACGATACGGACAAGAGATTCCATTTGTTGAATAGTGATATTCTTGAATTGATCGTAACTCATGGAAAAGTTAACTACCATAAATTTCAATTATAATCAACGAAGAATTATAACTATTATGAATTTGACTTATTCCTTAAATTTAGGTAGTTGCATAAGACCATCAGATACGGGAAAGGAGACGATGATAATGGCAGGTAAATTCTGGACGCAAAAAACATGGATTATTCTTGGAGGCCTGATTTTAGGTGCACTTGCAACCCTGCTCACAAAATGGGGAAATCCTGCAAACATGGGCATCTGTGTTGCGTGTTTTTATCGTGACATTACAGGCGGACTCGGCCTGCACAGGGCAGGAGTGGTACAGTATATCAGACCGGAAATAATAGGTTTCGTATTCGGCGCTCTTATCTCAGCTTTCGCCTTCAGAGAGTTCAGACCAAAAGGGGGCTCCTCTCCGATAATACGTTTTCTGTTGGGCGCCTTTTTCATGATCGGCGCGCTGGTTTTCCTGGGCTGCCCAATCAGGGCGCTGATAAGACTTGCAGGTGGTGACCTCAACGGTATTACCGCTCTCTTAGGGATCATCGTTGGTGCATTTATCGGCATTCAGTTTTTAAAAGGTGGTTATAACCTTGGGCGGGCCGGAAGTGCATCGAAAATATCTGCCTTGATGATACCACTTATTATGCTTGGCCTTTTTCTCTTGATAGTTTTCAAACCGCATTTCCTCTTTTTCAGTCAAAAGGGGCCGGGTGCAATGCATGCTCCCATCCTGATTTCACTTATTGCAGGAATCATCGTTGGCGTCATCGCTCAAAAGACAAGAATGTGTTTCGTCGGGGGCTGGAGGGATATTATGCTGGTTAGAGACTTCTACCTCTTCAGCGGAATCGCAGCCTTCTTTGTCGGTGTTCTGGTTTGCAATTATGCACTGGGCAATTTTGCTTCAGGATTCTACCACTGGGGGTTTGAACATCAACCCGTTTCCCATAATAATCATTTATGGAATTTTCTTGGAATGGTACTGGCGGGCCTGACTGCAACACTTCTGGGTGGATGTCCCCTGCGCCAGACAATCCTGGCAAGCGAGGGGGATACAGACGCTGGGATTACCATACTTGGCCTCATTGTCGGCGCTGCCTTTGCCCATAATTTTTTGCTTGCATCGAGCCCCAAAGGCCCGGGTGAATTCGGGCCCCTGGCAGTAATTATAGGTTTAATATTCTGTTCGGCTGTCGGCGTTTCAATGATGGAAAGAGGAAAATAACATGGTCTTCGGAATAAAAAGAAAGCCCCGCTTTGAGGGAGGAGGTCTTTTTCTCTTTGAAAAGGTAGAAGATGCCATAAAAGCGGAAAGGGTTCTTAAATCGGCAGACTATATGGTCAAGCTCGTAGCGCCGCCCCCTGCTCTGAGGAAAGGATGCGACCTGGCGGTTGAGATAAATCTGGTTGAGCAGATGGGTATAGAAAGGCTTTTCAAGCAGAAAGATGTAAACTATATCGAGGTCGTCCCCATGAAGGGTAGCGGAAATCTCCTCGAAATCGTAAAGATAACCGATTTCGGTGACGCAGTAATGGTAAAGGCAGGTAATATGAAGCTTACATTTGATAAGAATACCGGAAAAATCTTGAACACCTCCGGAGGGGGCTGTCCCGATATCCCCTATCTTCATTCCGAACTCATCGATAAAAAACTAACAGATGCACCGAGGCCGAAGGATATAGGCTTTACCTTATGCGCTCTTATGATGGACCGGGCTTTTCTTGAATGTCTGGATCTCTGGAAAAGTAAGGTGGAAAATTGAAATGATGCTCATCTGTGGAACAGTCCCGATAAAGGGCTTCCCGCTGACGCTGGGAGAGATTAAAACTAAAGCGGGATCATTGGTCATAAATGATCTGGAAATCCCGTGCACACAAGGCACTGCCGCCCTGATCAGCGCCGCATCAGCTACCACCTGTCATCTGAACATCACTCCACCCCGGGCATTATTAGTTGGCGACAATGGTGAAGGAAAAGGAAGTAGATTACTTTATGAGTATTTGATAAAGAATATTTCCGAACTTTCACCGGCCGTGCTGGTACTTCACTATTGCCTTCCAGTTATGGGCTTGATGAGACGGCTGTGTGAATCTATAGAAAAATGTTCTAAAAAACCGATTATGATCGCGGATGCATCTTCGATGTATGCAGCAAAAGCAGCAGGATTGGCGGCAAAATTTGACATCTTCACTCCGGATTTCTGTGAAATGGCCTTTTTAGCCGACCCCGATGCCACACATCCCGCTTATATCAGCAGGCACCTTTTCGATGCCGATATAACGCAGGCTTCCGAATTGGTAGCTGATGCTTATCGTAACAATAACGCAGCAAAGATGTTGCTTATTAAGGGAGCGGCTGATTATGTGGTTGAAAATGGTAAAATCCTGGACACTATTACTGCGCCTGATATACCGGAGCTTGAAGCCATAGGGGGAACGGGTGATACTATTACGGGTATGGTTTCTGCTTTTGTCTATGCTGAACTGGAATTACATCAGGCAGCAATTATTGCAACCAGGGCAAATCGTATGGCCGGAAAATACGCACAGGCTACACCGGCTACCAGAATTCACGAAATTACTTCCCAGCTTCCGGCGGTTTTTAAGGATCATTTATGCGAGTGGAGCGGTATCTGTTATACCGCAGTTCCGGATTGACAGTTTTAAGATAACAGAAACCGGGTTTTCCCAGTGGCTGAAAGCGAAAGCTATTAGACAAATAAAGAAGAGAGGTGGTAGAGATGAAGTATGGCGCCAGAAACCAATTGTCGGGAAAGGTAGTCGAAATCAAGAAAGGGACTTTAATGGGACAGATAAAAGTAAAGATGCCTGGCGACTATACTATATCGTCGGTAATGACCCTGGATTCCCTGAATGATCTCGGCATAAAAGAGGGAGACAAGGTTAAGGCAATAATTAAGGCAGTAAATGTATTGTTGGTAAAAGATGAAATTTAATAAGTGAGGAGGGAACAGCAATGGTTGAGATTGATGTAAGAGGTTTTGGTTGTCCTATTCCCGTGGTGAAAACAAAAAAAGCTATTGAGGGAAACCCGAACGAAGAGATAATTGTCCTTGTAGAAACTGCGGTCTCAAAGGAAAATGTATCCCGGCTTGCAGAAAGCAAAAAATATTCAGTACGGGTGGAAGAAACAGCCGGGGATGAGTATCGAGTATTGCTTACACCTCCAAAAAACTAAGACGCAATTAAGAAGAGATACCAAGGATTATGGCTAAAGAAATCGATGTTAGAGGCCTCCCCTGTCCTCGACCGGTTATCAGTACCAAAAAGGCACTGGAAGAAATAAAAGAGGGCACAATTACCGTCCTGGTGGATAATCCGGAAAGTAAAGAGAATGTGCAACGATTTGCTATAAGCCAGGGGTGTGAGGTCAAGGTAGAAGAAAAAGAGGGTATCTTTTACCTGCAAATTTCCAAGAGTTACCCTGGTAAGAAAGAAAAGGGATTAGAGGCAGAAGTTGAAAAGGAGTTCGATAAGACAATGAATGCGGATGTTGTCTGTATTACTACCGACCTGTTTGGAACAGGAAATGAGGAATTGGGAGAAATACTGATGAAGGCGTTCCTTAATACCCTGTGGGACTACCAGCCCCGACCGGCCAAGTTATTGTTTATCAACAGAGGCGTAATGCTGACCACCGAAGGTTCTGATGTCCTGGAGGTCTTGGAACTTTTAGAAAAAGAGGGTGTTGAAATATTTTCCTGCGGTACCTGCCTGGCCCATTATGGAATAAAAGACAAATTGAGGATCGGCAAAGCAACCAACATGTATGAGATGGTTGATGCCCTCTTAACTGCCGGTAAGGTGGTCAATATATAAGAAGTAACTATCGGACATAAAAGGAATAATCGCCCTGCAAGGGCAATGCAAAAACCCTTCCATAAGGAGTTTGGTCATGTATGAATTTTTCGGCTTTACCTGAGCTGCGATCGAAATTCTACCTGGGTTAGGTAGGCACAGGGCCAAACTGGAAACTCAATTTTCCTCCCTTCATTTCTAATCATCACGTTTCAAACCTTTCCGGTCTGGCTCATATGCTTCTCTTTGAGTCAGACTTCGATCTCAAGAGAATAGCCGGGGTTCAAGCTTATTGCGATGCTTTGAAGAGGCTACAGAATTGTCTACAACTGCTTTGATACCTCAACATTGCATACACAAGAAATCCCATACCAGGACCCGAACCATGCTGTTGAATTTACCCGCAGGCGGGAAGGTCTGCAGGATTACTAAATAAAACTTATACAAGGAAACAGGATGAGTAAAGTCCATGGCCTGCGGATTAAAGAATTAATGAACGAGAAGCCGCATGTTAAAACAGGTTTTGGGAGAAGGAACGATTCTCTTTGCCGATGGTGTGGCACGAAATCCCTGCGTTCACGGGTTGTTGGAAGAGGTAAGAGGTACTCGGACAAAAGATTATAATACCTGAAGACCCGCAGATGGTGGGAGCTCTGGGGGCGGCCATTCTGGCGGGCAAAACAGGCACCCTGACCGGTAGAGGGGAAGTGGTTATCATGTTTTGATAAGAGTTTGTGGTCAGCTCACGATAATTTTAAGAAAAATTTCTCCAAAAAGTATTGACAGAAGGGTAATATTCGGGTATATGTTATGTCAAAAATGACATGAGCTAAAAATAGCATAGCCAGTTCTCTTCCATCTAAGAAAGTTGGAAGACTGGTGAAAATTAAAGATTTGCGTAAAAAACAAAGAAGGGAGGAAATCATGAAACAAATTGAAAATGTTTTAGAATTAAGCAATGCACCTGATTCAAAAGACTATGATAACGTCTTTTTTATTCAGGTGGACGAGAACAAGTGCCAACAATGCGGTGTATGCGAAACTCACTGCGCGACAGGGGCAATTCAACCAAGGGATGGAAAGGACGGCCCCCGGACGGTGGTGGATCCCGCGGCATGCATGAACTGCGCTCAGTGTCTCATCAACTGTCCATACGGGGCAATTTATGAGGGTGTTTCATTTGTAGATGAGATTTTCAAGGCCCTTAAAGATCCGGATACGATCGTTGTCTCCATGCCCGCGCCTGCTGTTCGTTACGGCCTTGGCGAGCCGTTCGGCTATCCTACGGGGACCTATGTGGGGGGGAAATTGTTTGCGGCGCTCCGAAAGCTTGGTTTCGATCGCATCTGGGACAACCAGATGACCGCCGATGTTACCATTATGGAAGAAGGAACCGAGCTTGTCGGCAGACTTACCGGCAAGATCAAGAAACCCCTTCCGCAATTTACCTCCTGCTGCCCAGGATGGATCAAATTTATGGAGACGTTTTATCCCGAGCTGTCTCCCCACCTGTCCACATGCAAGTCACCCATCGCTATGCTGGGACCTCTCTCAAAGACGTACGGCGCCGAGGTTTCAGAGACACCGGCAAAAAATATGTATACGGTTTCCATTATGCCCTGCGTGGCCAAAAAGTATGAGGGGCTGAGGCCTGAGATGGCTGACAGCGGCTTCAGAGATATTGATGCCACCATAACAACCCGGGAGCTTGCCTATATGATCAAGAAGGCCGGCATCGATTTTAAAAGCCTTCCCGACGAGAAACCGGATTTTGAACTGGGAGAATCCACAGGCGCCAGCACCATCTTCAGCAACAGCGGCGGCGTCATGGAGGCAGCCCTTCGTCTTGCCTACGAGGTCGTATCCGGTAAAAAACTAAAAGATCCTGATATTAAAGCTGTTCGAACCCATAAAGGCGTCAAAGCAGCCAAGATAAATATTCCCAAATTCGGTGATCTGAGTGTCTGTGTAGTAAGCGGACTTGGCAACACGATACCCATTCTTGAGGATATCAAAAAAGGGAAGTGTAAATACCACTTTATCGAGGTTATGGCATGCACTGGCGGTTGTATCAATGGCGGCGGGCAGCCTCTTTTCCCCGATGCGCGCGAGGCCTCTTTGTTCAGAACAATAATTGCAACAATGAATAGAAGATTTAACATGAGAAGAGTGGCTTAACAGGAGGAGTGACATGAAAGATATTGCTAAAATGACGAGACGTCAATTCGTCAAAATTTCCGGAATTACTGTTGGGGCAGTATTGTATAGTTGGAATTTCGCTAAATTTACTTATGCGGCAGTAAAAGACTATCTTACTGAAAGGCAGACATCCGTCTATGTGCATGACACAAAAATGAAATTCAGGAAGTCCCAGGACAGTCCGGCGGTTCACAAGATTTACAAGGATTTTCTTCATGAACCTTGTTCTCATATGTCGCACCGGCTCCTGCACACCCATTACATTGACCGTTCCGGCAGGGTAAAAAGGCTTAAGGAAGGTGGTCTCAAACTCAAAGTGTAAAATATTTTAATCTGTAAGGCAGCCTGCGGTGAGGATTTCATCTGAACCCAAGGGCGGGGAGAAAATAAAAAACCCAGCCCTTTTAACTCAGGCTGGGTTTTTTATTTGGAAGGAAAAATGGAAAAAAAACGGGTAGGTATTGTTGGAATTATTATTCATAACAGGAAGGATCGCGCCCCGAAGGTAAATGATATACTCACTCAATATGGTGATATCATTGTGGGAAGGATGGGCATTCCCTACCATGAACGGGGATATAATGTAATCACGCTTATTGTAGATGGGACGACCAACGAGATAGGAGCGATGACGGGAAAGCTCGGTATGATTGAAGGGGTTACAGTCAAATCAGCGATGGCAAAAGAAAATGAATAACCTGCGTCTGGAACACGATTTTCTCGGGGAGATGAAGCTCCCGGGTGATGTTTACTGGGGCATACATACACAAAGGGCTCTTTGCAACTTCCAGATTAGCGGTTACATGGTAAATCCATCACTGACTAAGGCGATGGCGATGGTAAAAAAGGCATGCTGCATGACCAACTTTGAGTTGGAATACCTGCATGAGAAAAAGGCAAAGGCGATAATCGCCGCCTGTGATGAGATTGTTGATGGCAGGTTTTTGAACCAGTTTCCCCTGGATGCCCTCCAGGGCGGGGCGGGCACGTCAACAAACATGAATGTAAATGAGGTTGTCGCCAACAGAGCAATAGAAATTCTGGGCGGAGAAAAGGGAGATTATTCTCTCGTCCATCCCCTCGAAGACGTAAATCTTCACCAGTCAACGAACGACACGTACCCGACAGCGATAAAGATAGCCTGCATAAACTCTTTGAGAAATCTTAGCCAAAAGATTACCGATCTGCAGGGTGCCTTTCAGGAAAAGGAAAAGGCCTTTGGAAAAACGATCAAGCTCGGAAGGACGGAACTTCAAGAGGCCGTTCCCATCACTCTGGGGGCGGAGTTTTCCGCATTTGCCGAGGCCGTTTCCAGAGACAGATGGAGGACATTCAAGTGCGAAGAGAGGTTGCGGGTGATTAATCTAGGCGGAACAGCGGTAGGAACCGGGCTTACCGCTCCACGTAACTATATCTTTCTGGTTATAGAAAAACTGCGGGATATTACCGGTCTGGGTCTCTCCCGGGGAAAAAACGTAATGGGGGAAACAGCCAATGCCGATTCCTTCGTCGAGGTTTCCGGTATCCTGAAGGCACATGCTGCAAACCTGATAAAGATATGTAATGATTTGAGGTTGCTGAATCTTTTGGGTGAGATAAAACTACCTGAGCTCCAGGCGGGCTCATCCATCATGCCCGGAAAGGTCAACCCTGTCATGTTGGAAGCGGCAATGCAGGCGGGGATAAAGGTAACTGCCAATGATCACGTAGTAACGGATGTAGTGAGCAGGGGAACGCTGCAGATAAACGAATTTCTTCCCCTCCTTGCCCACGCGATTTTAGAGTCTCTGGATATACTTATAAACATAAATGATCTTTTAGCAGGACATGTAAAAAAAATAGGTGCTGACGAAGAAAAATGCAGGGAATACTTTGACAAAAGTCCTATGATTATCACAGCGCTTTTACCGGTTATCGGTTATGAAAAGGCGACAGAGTTGATCAGCGAGTTTCTTCCAACCAATCAAAAAGATATGAGAAGGTTTCTGGAAAATAAACTGGGGAAAGAATTGGTTAAAAAGACATTTTCTCCAGACAGAATAACAGCCCTCGGATATAGTAAATTATGAATGAGACACCAAAAGGGAATAGATTGCAAATTGCCCTCTTCGGCAGGACAAATGTGGGAAAATCGAGCCTGCTCAATCTTATCATGGGACAGGATATAGCCATCACATCGCCCATCGCGGGAACAACCACCGATATTGTGGAAAAGGCGATGGAGCTCCTCCCCCTGGGGCCGGTACTTTTTATCGATACGGGAGGCCTGGATGACGTATCCATCCTTTCAACCCTGAGACTGAAGAAGACTCATAACATCTTTGACAGGGCGGATGTCGTCCTGCTCGTTACGGAACCTGATATATGGACAGATTTTGAAGAGGAAGTACTGCGCGAAACAGAGAAGAGAAAAACTCCCACAGTCGTTGTGATAAACAAGATAGATATAAGAAACCCGGCACCTGAATTTGTAACACGGATTTCAGAAAAGACCGAACGTATGGTTCTCGCATCCAGCGTAGATTGGGGGAAAAGAGATGACTATCTCGAGCCCCTGAAGAGGCACCTGATTGAAATCTGCCCGGATGATTTCATCCAGCCACCGCCGATAATCGGAGACCTTCTCACTCCGGGAGGACTGGCCGTTCTCGTCGTTCCCATAGACCTTGAGGCACCAAAGGGGAGACTCATACTGCCCCAGGTTCAGACGATAAGGGACGCGCTGGATAGCGACGCGGCGGCACTGATTGTCAAGGAAAGAGAACTATCCTATACATTGAGCACCTTAAACAGGCCACCCGACATCGTCGTCTGCGATTCCCAGGTTGTCCTGAAGATGTGTGCTGACACGCCGAAAGATGTTTCAGCCACCACATTTTCTATCCTTTTTGCAAGATACAAAGGGGACCTGGTAGAAGCGGCAAGGGGCGCCGCCTTCATAGAAAGCTTAAAACCAGGCGACAAGGTATTGATAGCGGAGGCATGTTCCCATCATCCTGTCCAAGACGATATTGGAAGAGTAAAGATACCAAGATGGCTGCGGCAGTATGTGGGAGCTGACCTGGATATTGATGTTTGCGCCGGAAGAGACTATCCGGAAAACCTGAGAGAATACTGCCTTATTATTCACTGCGGGGCATGCATGCTGACCAGAAGAGAGATGTTGGGCAGGATTCAAAAGGCGTGTGAGGCAAACGTGCCAGTCACAAATTATGGAGTAGCCATCTCCCATCTCCAAGGGGTGTTGAAAAGAACACTGACTCCCTTCCCCGCGGCACTGGTTGCCTTTGACAAGAAAATGAAAGAAATCAAGGAGGATTTAAAAAATGAACGTAGGATCAACTCTTAACAAATTAGAGTTAAACTGGGCAAAAAGTGTTATCGAAGAGGATGAAATAACAAGGTACATGATCAACGGAAAAGACTTTATATCCGACGATAAAATATGGGGGGAAATTGCAAGTAATAAAAATCCCGAATCTCAAAAAGTAAGAGAGATCCTTCAAAAATCCCTTTCCATAGAAACACTCAGACCGGATGAAACCGCAGCGCTACTGAATGTGCAAGATGAAGAGTTATGGAATGAAATGTTTGAGGTGGCAGGTGAGGTGAAGAGAAAGGTTTATGATAACCGTATCGTAACATTTGCGCCTCTCTACTTTGGCAATCTTTGCGTTAACGATTGTCTCTACTGCGCTTTCAGGAAAGACAATCTAAAGGAAGTGAGAAATCGATTATCTCTGAATCAGATACGAGAGGAAACAAAGGCGATGATTTCCATGGGCCATAAGCGTCTTATGCTGGATTGTGGAGAACATCCCAGCATGGATGCCGATTACATTGCCGATGTGCTCCGTACTATCTACGAAACAAAAATTGGAAGGGGTGAAATAAGAAGAATTAATATAAATGTTGCCTCTATGAGCATTGAAAAGCTCAGGATGCTAAACGAAGTGGGCATAGGGACATATCAGGTATTTCAGGAGACATACCACCATAAAACCTATAGGGATGTTCATCCCAACCCCGAAGGACCAAAATCAAATTATGGGTGGAGACTCTATTCTCTGCATAGGGCAATGGATGCAGGCATAGATGATGTGGGCATAGGCGTGCTCTTCGGTCTGTATGACTGGAGATTCGAGGTTATGGGTTTGTTGTACCATGCCTTGAATTTAGAAGAGCAATTTGGGGTAGGGCCTCATACTATTTCAATTCCAAGACTACAGCCGGCAGAGAACACGCCCTTTATAAGCTCAACCGATTATAGGGTTTGTGATGATGACTTTAAAAAACTGGTCACTATAATAAGGCTTTCAGTTCCATACACGGGTCTTATTCTAACGGCAAGGGAAAGCGCGCAGCTACGCCGTGAGGTTATCCCGCTGGGGGTTACTCAAGCGGATGCAGGTACAAGAATCGGTATTGGTACCTATAGCGAGAGGTATGATAAGCAGGAGGCAAAAAGGCAGCAGTTTCTTCTGGGTGATCCAAGAAGCCTGGATGAGTTCATAAAAGAGCTTGCCGAGATGGGGTATATTACATCTTTCTGCACAGCGGGCTACAGATGCGGGAGGACTGGCGAACTTATTATGAAGCTCCTGAAATGCGGACAGGAGGGTCGTTTCTGCAAGCTCAACGCGGTGCTCACCTTCAGGGAATGGCTGGATGATTTTGCCAGTGAGGAGACAAAGAAGACGGGCGAAAAAGTAATAGAAAAAGAGATGGATGAAATCAAAGAACAAATGCCTTCTATATACCCGAAATTGATGGAATACTGCGAGAGGATTGAAAATGGTGAAAGGGATCTCTATTTCTAAGGAAACCCTGACAGAAAAATTTGCCTGCATAGCAGACCTTGTTAAGGAAAAATATGGTGTTAATATATGGTTTGCCAAGATATTAGGGGAAAGGTGGTCATATATTGCAGGACAGAGAGAAGTGGAAATTTCCCTTCTTCCCTCGGAGCGCACCCGGCTGAATAAACGATTCGGCATTGTTTCGTATAGATGGGAGGAAATCCCCGCCAATGAAAGAGAAGCGCTTCTATCACCACTGAAAGAGCAAATAAAGATATATGAACAGGGATGAAATCTTATACTATTTGAAAACCTCAGGCACAGATGAAGAACTGTTTCAGAAGGCTGATGAAGTAAGAAAAAAACATTGCGGTGATGAAGTACACATCCGGGGCATCATCGAATTTTCCAGCTATTGCTGCCGTAACTGTCTTTATTGCGGACTTCGAAAAGACAACAACAATCTGAACAGATACCGAATGGATGAGGAAGAAATAATAGGCCTTGCGCTACAGATCACGTCATTCGGCATCAAAACCATTGTCCTTCAATCGGGTGATGATTTTTATTTCACCCAATCCATGCTCTGCCGGATCATAGAGCGCATAAAAGAACATGCTGATGTTGCAATTACCCTGAGTGTTGGGGAGAGACCATTTGAGGACTACAGGGCGTTTAAACTATCTGGAGCAGACCGCTACCTGCTCAAGCATGAAACAGCCAGTGAAGAGCTGTACAAAAAGTTTCACCCCTACCAGTACCTTAAACACAGGATACGCACTCTGGAATATTTACGGGAAACAGGATACCAGATTGGAACCGGAAACATTGTAGGACTTCCAGGTCAAAGCATAAATGATCTTTATGCGGATATCCTGCTGCTGAAGGAACTGGATACGGATATGTTGTCCATCGGTCTTTTTATTCCTCAGCACGATACGCCTTTGTCACAGGTTCCGCAAGGAGATTTATCATTAGCGTTGAGAGTTCTTGCACTGGCACGAATCGTGACCAGAGACTCTCATATGCCCGTGACTACGGCAATTGCAACCGCCGATCCTGAAAGGGGGCTTTTCCGTGGATTAAAGACAGGAGTAAATGTCATTATGCCCGATTTCACGCCTGACCGTCACAGAAAAGATTACACAATCTACGACAACAAGGCACACATAACATTAGAAAAAGCTAAAGAAACAATCCTGAAGGCAAAGAGGGTTATTTCATCTCACAAAGGTGATTCTCTCAAATACTCACCAATAAAATTTTCAAAGTCTGTAGGATCAAGAAAATAGCAGTTAATCGTATTCAGCTTTTATCCAATATCTGATAATTCGAGCATGGTTACTTCTTTTTCCGATCTGATTCGTCCCCACAAATCCAGTTCGTAGCTGCCAGCAATGTCAAGGGAACTATCTTTTGTCGTCGAGGTTTTTGCAACAGTCGCGTTATGTCAGATCCGGGCTTAGTGTTTAATATAAGTAAGGCCAGCCTCATGGAAAAATGCATCCAGATTCTTAGTGTACTTGGTCAGAAACGGTTGGGTCAGAAATACCTTCCTGGCAGCACAGCTGAAGTTTCCTTTTTCAACAATAAGGACAAGAGATTCCATCTGTTGAATAGTGATATTCTTGAATTGATCGTAACTCATAAATAACTTAACTATCATAAATTTCAGTTATAATTAGCTACGAACTATAACTATTATGAATTTGACTTATTCCCTAAATTTAGGTAGTCGCATAAAACCATATTAAAAGGAGTTTGGCCATGTATGAATTTTTCGGCTTTACCTGAACCACGATTCAAATTCTACCCGGGTTCGGTAGGCACGGGGCCAAACTGAAAAACCAATTCCCTTCCTTTTATTTCTAATCATCACTTTTCAAATCTTTTCAGTCTGGCTCATGCGCTTTCTTAATCGGATTCAGTCGCAAACAGAGTGATGTGCGAGTGCTTCTAAAATAAAAACTTACAGGAGGAAAGAGAATGAGCGAAGATTACAAAAGTATGTGGGAAAATTTAGGACTTGATCTTGCGGCGCACGATGCCCTGCTGGAGGTTCTTGGTAAAGGCTATCAGGATATTTATCTCGCCCAGAAGAACCGGCCGGAGGGAATGGGATATTTTGATTTCGTCATGAGCGAAGTTCACGGCCTGCGAATCAAAGAATTGATGGACGAAAAGGCGGCCGGCCGAAAGGTAATCGGATCCTTCTGCGTCTTTGTGCCCGAGGAGATCGTGCGGGCTGCCGATGCTACACTGGTTGGTCTTTGTACAGGAGCTGATTTTGCAATGGAAGAAGTGGAAAAACTTCTGCCCCGCAATACCTGCTCCCTCATCAAGTCGGCCTTCGGATTCAATCTGGCAAAAGTCTGTCCCTACATTGAGTGTGCGGACATGATTGTGGGAGAGAATACCTGCGATGGTAAGAAGAAGTCCTATGAGACACTGAATGCTCTCGTTTCTAATCTCTATGTTATGGATCTGCCACAGGTAAAATCCGCTGAAGGAAAAGCTCTTTTAAAAGCAGAATATCTCCGCTTCAAGAAGGCTGTTGAAAAACTTACGGGCATAACCATTGATGCGGATAAACTCAAGAAAGGTATTGAGATCGTCAACAACAAGCGGAAGGTTATTCACAGGCTTTCATGTCTGCGAAAAGCAAACCCGGCCCCAATCTCAGGACTGGACGCACTTTTGGCTAATCAGGTCTATTTCTATGATGACCCTGTACGTTTTACCGATTCGGTTAATAATATCTGCGACGAACTGGAAGCACGTATCGAGAAGAAGGAGGGGGTCGTTCCGGAATCAGCTCCAAGAATCTTAATATCCGGCTGCCCCATGGCCGTTCCCAACTGGAAGCTCCCCTGGATTATAGAGACTGCCGGTGCCGTTATTGTGGGGGAAGAGTCATGTGTGGGTGAGCGGGGCACGCGCAACCTGACCGATGACTCCGGAAATACTCTGGATAAACTTATGGAGGCCGTTGTTGACCGCTATTTCAAGGTAGACTGCGCCATCTTCACACCAAATCCGGATCGTTTCGATCATATTGTTGAGATGGTTGAAAAATATCAGGCAGACGGCGTCATCCATTACGGTCTGCAATTCTGCCAGCCCTATCTCATGGAAGCCATGCTTGTTGAAAAAGCCCTTGAAGCAAAGAATATTCCCACACTTAGGATTGATACGGACTACAGCATGGAGGATGTGGGACAGCTCAAAACAAGAGTCGAGGCGTTTGTTGAAATGATAAGATAGGAGAGGCGGCCTGAATGCGACTTGCCGGTATCGACATCGGTTCCCGAACCATTGAACTGGTAGTGTTAAACGAAAGAGGGATTATTGAAAGCAAGCAGGCAGAGTCCGGCTTTGATCCGATGACGCAGACAAAAGAACTCCTTGAAGGGGTTCAGTATGACCGCATTATGGCTACCGGTTATGGACGTCATCTCTTTGAACTTTCTTTTGATGCCCCAACAGTTACGGAGATCAAGGCCTATGCTGTGGGCGCAAGGTCTCTGTTTCCTGAAGTCAGGACAATACTGGATATCGGAGGTCAGGACTCCAAGGCTATTTCGGTTAGTGATGAGGGAAAAGTTGTTAAGTTCGAGATGAACGACAGATGTGCAGCCGGGACTGGAAAATTTTTGGAAATTATGGCGACCACTCTCGGCTTTAGTTTAGATCAGTTTGGTGTGGAGGCACTTCAGGCAACCAAAGATATCCGGATAAATAGTATGTGTACCGTGTTTGCGGAATCGGAAGTCACCTCCCTTGTAGCTAAAGGAGTTAACCGGCGAGATATCGCCCTGGGTCTGCACCACTCTGTAGTACGCCGGGCCGTGGGAATGTTAAAAAGGGTCTCGGTTAAAGAACCTATCATCTTTGCCGGGGGCGTGGCAAGAAATCCATGCACGCGCCATCTGTTGGAAGAGGTACTCGGACAAAAGATTGTGATACCTGAAAACCCGCAGATGGTGGGAGCACTTGGTGCGGCATTGCTCGCAGGTGAAAAGGGATAAATTTTATTTGTATAGGTAAAATGACACTATTTGTTTACATTAAAGAAAGAGGATAAAAATGAATGGCAAGAAAGGATTTACACTTGGTTTATGTGCTGTATTTATGTTCGCATCGTTGAGCATAGCTACGCCATCTTATGGGGAAAGTGTGCTCAATAAGATAGAGAAGACAGGCAAGGTCAATATGGGCTTTCGAGAAGGCTCCGTTCCCTTTGGTTTTATGAATCAAAAAGGGGAATGGGTGGGCTTTGGTCTGGACCTTGGGAAGGAAATCGTGAAGGCCTTAGAGCAGAAATTTGGAAAAAATATCAAACTGGTCAAGAAACCGATCAATCCCAAGACCCGGATTCCCCTGGTCGTAAACGGTACGGTCGATATCGGCATCGGATCAACAACCATTACCCTGGCCAGGGAAGAAGTCGTCGACTTCAGCCTTCCCTATTTTCTCACAGGGACCAGGCTTTTGGTTCCAAAGGACAGTCCCATCAAAGATTTTCCGGATCTGGCAGGCAAGCGGGTCGGTATGGGTAGCGGATCCACCGCAAATATTAAAGGGATAGACAGAGCAGTCGCATCGGGTCTTATCAAACCAGCCTGTAAGAAGGTACTCTTTGAAGAGCATAACAAGGGTTTCCTGGCACTGCAACAGGGTAAGATTCATGCCTATTTCACGGATGCCAGCATACTGGCCGGTATGAAGACAAAAGCCCGGAATCCAGGCAATTGGAAAATTGTTGGTAGATACCTAACATATGAACCCTATGGAATCATTCTTCCTGAAAATCAGGGTGAATGGCGTGATTTCGTGAACGCCACGCTTATTAAAATGATTAAAAGCGGCAAGTTTGAGGAAATCTACGACAAATGGTTCGGTCCGAACGGTGAGGTACCATTGCCTATGAGTGATGAGTACAAGACTTTACTTAAGGCTCTGAGCTATCCGGATTAGAGCGCCGAAAAGGCCGAGGCCCTCATCAAGATCATAGCTTTCTGTGGGAAAGGCGTTTCAAAGAATGGACGTTGGCCTTTCGTGTATTTGTGCAAGAATTGGTTGCAAACAACGCTGTTCAAAAGTGATTGTTAGCAATTGTCAGTGGTTTCTCCGGTGCCGGATAGGTTATGGATTTTTTTAATTATACCTTTGATTGGAGTGTTCTCTGGCGTCATCCATATGGCGGTTTGTTAATCAAGGGTATCCTAACAACCCTCCACTTATCACTACTGGCCTGGATGATCGCCGTGGTATTGGGTGTCACGATTGGCATTTTTCGGGTTTTACCGTTCCGGTTGGTCCGTTTCGCAGGAAGCGCCTATGTGCAGCTCTTTCGCAACGTACCCTTTCTGGTTCAACTTTTTTTCTGGTATTTCGCAGCGCCTCTATTACTGCCCAAACCAGCGCAGGAGTGGTTGTACGATAATGTGCCCAATTATTCATATTGGGCCGGAGTTATCTCCCTGGGAACATATACAGCTTCTCGGGTAGCAGAGCAGTTTCGTTCCGGTCTCTTGTCAATTTCGCAAGATCAATACCGGACTGCATATTCCACGGGTCTTACAACCTTGCAGACTTACCGTTACGTCATTGCTCCATATGCCTTCCGAATCATTATACCACCCTTTACTACTGAATTTCTGACTTGTTTTAAAAATTCGGCTCTAACGATGACCATAGGCGTAATGGAGATCACACATACGGCCTATTATATCGATTCATTTACCTGGCACGGCCTGGAGACGACCACGGCGGCCAGCCTGGTCTATTTATGCATCGCGCTATGCGTTGTGCTCTTTATGTCGTTTATAGAAAAAAGTATTCATATTCCAGGTATGATTGCCAGGGAACAATGAGCTATGGACCTGAGCGTCATTTCAATAAACTTTAAATTCATGATAGGAGGTCTTGTTCTAACTTTTGAGTTAGCCCTGATAACCATGGCGGGAGGTTTGATAGTCGGCATTATTCTGGCAATGGCTCGCCTTTCACCCAGACACTGTCTCTATTATCCGACCACCATCTACATCCATTTTTTTCGCGGTCTGCCTCTGATTTTGGTGATTTTCTGGTTATACTTTCTGTCGCCCGTTATTACAGGAAGATCGCTGGGAGCATTCTCCGCTGCTGTCATTTCTTTTATTGTATTTGAGGCTGCGTATTTCGCTGAAATTATACGTGCCGGGGTACAATCCGTTTCCCACGGACAGGCCATGGCCGCCTACTCCAGCGGGCTGACCTTTTATCAAACCACACGTTATGTAATTCTGCCGCAGGCGCTGCATAATATGGTGCCTGCACTGGTCAATCAGGCCGTAATCATTTTTCAGGATACATCCCTGGCCTATGTCATCGGACTGAGAGAATTCTTGCGCCGGGTCAATTTGGTTGATGCCCGGGAGGCGCGGTCCGTTGAACTCTATCTCTTCGCCGGCTTGGTCTATTTCACAATCTGTTCCGCAGGTTCTCTGGCCAGCCATCGGCTCGAAAAGCGGCGAGCAAGGAGTTGTTAGATTGATTAAAATTAAAGGCGTGAGCCTGTGGTATGATAAAGGATTTAAAGCGCTTGATAATATCACTGAAACAATACAAAGAGGCCAGACAGTCGTCATATGTGGCCCCAGTGGTTCAGGAAAAAGTTCACTGCTCAGGTGTATGAACGGCCTGGAGCGTTTCCAGGAAGGCGAGATTTTTGTCGATGGAGTATCCGTGCAGGATCCCGAAACAGATATCCATAAACTCCGCTCTGATATCGGTGTGGTATTCCAGCGTTTTGAGCTCTATCCTCACATGACAGCAATGCAGAATATAACCTTGGCGCCTATCCGGGTTCGTCACAAATCAAAAAGAGAGGCTGAGGAAAAGGCCATGGAGCTACTCGAACGGGTGGAGATCCCGGAACAAGCTTTTAAATACCCGGAAGAACTTTCTGGAGGCCAGAAGCAGCGGGTAGCCATCGCCCGAGCCATGGCTATGGAACCCAAAACTATGCTTTTTGATGAGCCTACTTCGGCCCTGGACCCGGAAATGATTAAAGAGGTCCTCGATGTCATGATTAACCTGGCCAGGGAAGGAATGACCATGGTTGTGGTAACTCATGAGATGGGATTTGCCAGGGAAGTGGCCAATGAGATCATCTTTATGGATGAGGGGAGGATCATTGAGCGGGGCGCTGATCGCAGCTTTTTTGATAATCCGAAAAATGAAAGGACCCGTCAGTTCTTAAGTCGTATCTTGATATAGAATGATGGGGGTCAAAACCAGAGGGCCGTGTTAAATGAAAAAAAGTGTCAAAATTTCCATATTGTGCGAAGATCAAGCCAAAATGGGATACATGGACAAAATATTTTTAGGCCAACATGGATTTTCTGCTTTTATAGAAGCCGGGGAAAAGATTTTATTTGATACTGGTTCTACTGATGTTATTATCTATAATGCAGCTTTGCTTGGAATCAATTTGAATGCCACAGACTTGATTGTATTAAGCCATGGACACTGGGATCATGCCAATGGACTGAAAGCACTCCATACAAAGGGAATAAAGAAGAAGCTTTTAGTCCACCCCGGCGCATTTATCGACAGACGCAAGGCAACAGGGGAATATAACGGCATGTCGTACAACCAGGAGGAAACGGCAGAAAAATTTGATTTGGTCTTATTAAAAGAGCCCTATCAAATTTCAGATAATATTTACTTTTTGGGAGAAATCCCCAGGGTCAATGAATTTGAAGCTAAAAAAACTACATTTTTTTACATGAATGAAGGGGAGAAACTTCAAGATTTCATTATGGATGATACAGCTCTTGCCATAAAAACTGAAAAAGGATTGGTGATTGTTACCGGATGTTCACATGCAGGTATCTGCAATATTGTTGAGCATGCCAGAGAAGTTACCAATCAGGATAAAGTATATGTTGTTATGGGCGGCTTTCATCTGTTAGGAGATCAGTGTCAATTGCAAAAAACGATCGATTATTTCCTGAAAAACAGGGTTGAGCATTTGTATCCCATGCATTGCACTGATTTACCATCTCTATCGAGGTTTTATGAAACGTTCGGAATCAAAAAGTTATGCGCCGGGGATACCATTGAAATCAATCACCGATCATTTTAGGGGAAGTGGTGTTTGGTGCACTCCAAGGCTTGCATAGAAACGGGGAGGAGATTCAAATTTTGTTTTTAAAGGAGGTCAACCAATGATCTATCTTGATTACAATGCCACCACCCCTGTAGCCCCGGAAGTGGCCGAGGCCATGATGCCCATTATCCTGGATAACTTTGGAAATCCAAGTAGTTCCTACAATCTGGGAAGGAAGGCAAAGCAGGCGCTGGAAAAGGCCCGCGGCCAGGTGGCCGGACTTTTGGGGTGCGAGCCAGACGAGATTGTCTTTACAAGCGGGGGGAGTGAATCAAATAACACAGTACTGAAGGGTGTGGCCGTGAGCCTGCGTGATAAAGGTCGTCACATCATTACAACCGAGATCGAACATCCCTCCATATCCAATCCTGCCATATTTCTCATGGAAAATGGCTGGGATGTAACCTTTCTTCCCGTTGATCAATACGGCCAGGTGGCGCCGGATGATGTGAAAAAGGCCATCAGGAAAGATACAGTGCTCATCACGGTCATGCATGCCAACAATGAGACGGGAACCATCCAGCCTATTCCGGAGATCGGACATATTTCCAGGGAACAGGGAATACTTTTACATACCGATGCCGCCCAGTCTGTCGGCAAGGTGGAGATCGATGTAGATAACCTGTGTGTGGATTTTCTAACCGTGGCCGGCCATAAATTATATGCACCCAAGGGAGTTGGTGTGTTATATATACGCAATGGCATAGAGATTGAACCTCTGATTCATGGAGGCGGTCAGGAGATGGGCCACAGATCCGGCACCGAGAATATCATACTCAATGCAGGTCTGGGGGAGGCATGTGAACTGGCCGGGAGGAACATTAAGGATGACATGATTCGTCTCGCCGCCCTTCGCGATCGACTCCATGATAAGATAGTCGCGCAAGTTCCCGGAGCAAGGCTGAACGGTCATCCCGAAAACCGTCTTCCGAATACTCTCAATCTCTCCTTTCCCGGCATGACCGGAAGCGATATCCTGGATGGGATTCCCAGACTGTGTGCATCTACCGGCGCTGCCTGCGAGGACCGTTCTATAACAATTTCTCATGTCCTTGCCGCCATGGGTGTCTCCCGGGAGACAGGGATGGGCGCTGTTCGACTTACCCTTGGCAGGCCTACGACTGAGACCGAGGTTGATCAAGCGGCAGAGTGGATAATAGAAAAGGTGAAATATGGATGACAAGTCAAAAATACGTCTTACGGAAACAGTACATGGTGCCGGGTGAGCCTGTAAGATAGGTCCGGGAGACCTTGACAAGGCTTTACGTGGACTGCCACTCCAGTCCGATCCGAACCTGATCGTGGGAATAGAAAGTGCTGAGGATGCAGGTGTTTATAAGTTGAGCGATGACCTCGCCATTATTCAGACACTCGATTTCTTCACACCCATCGTCGACGATCCCTATACCTTCGGCCAGGTTGCTGCGGTCAATTCTCTATCAGATGTCTATGCCATGGGGGGGAAACCCATTACGGCCATGAATATAATCTGTTTTCCGATAAACAAGATGGATGTAGGGGTACTCCAGCAGATACTTCTTGGTGGCCTGGACAAGATGCAAGAGGCGGAAGTAGTTCTGGTCGGTGGACACAGTGTGGAAGATGATGAGCTAAAGTATGGGCTATCTGTTACCGGGATTATCCACCCTGACAAAGTGCTTTTCAACAGGGGAGCAAGAGTCGGTGATAACCTTATCCTGACCAAACCTCTGGGAACAGGGATTATCAACACAGCACTGAAGGGGGAGATGGCCGACGATTATCTGGTAGCCGAATCCATAAAATGCATGCTCACTTTAAATAAAAGGGCTGCGGAGTTGATGGCGGAATTTGCCGACATTCACGCGTGTACTGATGTAACCGGTTTCGGGTTTCTCGGCCATGCCTGCGAGATGATAGAAGGAAGCGATGTGGGAATGATTATTGATTCCTCACAGGTCCCCTACTTCCAGGAAATCCAAGAGCTGGTAGAGATGGGGTTAGTGCCGGGGGGATTGCACAGAAACAGGGAATTTCGCATACATATGATCAAGGCAGATCCCGATTGTCCCGCCTGGATGGTGGATGTCCTCTTCGATCCGCAAACTGCCGGCGGTTTACTCATCGCCTTACCTTCAGAACAGGCAGAAAAGCTATTGAGAAGGATGCATGATGAGGGTATAGAAGAAGCACGCATCGTTGGTGAGATAGTATCGAAACCGAAAGGAGAAATCGTAGTATTATAAATAATTGACAGATACGATAATATAGGCTTGACATGATATTTAAACTAATATAGATAGTCTATTCTTTAAAAATAATCTCGGCTAAAAATAAGGGGGAGTTTTTTATTGGCAACACATAAATCCGCAGAAAAGAGAAACAAACAGAATGAAAAACGGAGGATGAGAAACACATCGATAAAGACCCATGTAAAGACGAAGGTCAAGGCGGTTCTCGGGTCCGTTAAAGATAAGGATATCGAAGGGGCAAAGAGCGCCCTTGCCAGTGTTATACCTGTTATAGACAAGGCCTCAGCCAAGGGTGTCCTTCATAAAAATACTGCATCGCGAAAAATTTCAAGACTGACCAAGAAAGTAAATACCCTTCATACTTTAGAATCCTGACATAATATATCGATATGTCTTTTTAGCTGTGTCTTCAGCGAGTTTCTTGAGGGCAGTTGTTCTATTAGTTTCAGTTGTATTCGGGCTACTTTCATCAACCAGGTAATCTTCTTTCTCTGAAAGATTCTTGTTGGCCCAGATAATCGTTTTGCTTTCTCTCTCCTCAAACACAACCTCCATGGTCACGATTACACGGTTTTCCTTAGCCAGCTCGGTTGTGCTGTAAGCAAGGTGAGGAGTGACAAGGCTGTTTATACTTCCCTTTAATACAGTATCGGCAAGGTTTTTACTGTTTACCAGCTTGAATCTGCTTCCTTTTCTAAACTGATCAATAAATGAGTTCCTGAAATAGTTTTCAATATTTGCCTCACTGGTATTGTTGGAAAAATTATCAACAAAAACCGTTTTAAGTCTTTTATCTATATGCTCACCTCCTGGAGAGAAGTGATATCCGCAACCAGCGGCAAGAAAAGAAACTACCACGATAACTGTCAGAAAATTTGTTTTCAGTATTCGCCAAATCATCGGTAAACTCCTAACCCTTTACAACAATATTAACGAGCTTTTTAGGAACGTATATCTCTTTCACCACCTCTTTGCCAGCGATAAGTTTACTTATCCTATCATCAGAGAGCGCTTTTTCTTTTATTTTTTCGTCAGATTCAGCCGCGCTTACCATAATCCTGCTCCTCAGCTTTCCATTTATTTGCACGACTACTGTAATCTCCTCTTCCACAACAACCGCGTCATCATAGTCCGGCCAGGTAACATCGGAAAGTTTTTCACTTTTTCCAAGCATCTTCCAGAGCTCCTCCGTAATATGGGGAACAATCGGGGCAAGCAGGATAATTATATTTTCAACGGTTTCTCTTATGACGGAGAGAGCTTTAGCATCCGACCTATCAGGATGTTTTACCTGATACAGCGTATTGACAAGCTCCATTACAGCACTTATGGCAGTATTGAAGTGAAATCTTTCTTCTATATCATTGGTTACCCTCTTTATTGTCTGGTGAGTCTTTCTTCTCAGGTTTTTAAGATCCCCTTCAAGCTCTTCCCTTCCGTCAAATGGCTCAACCTCTTTGATGTCATCAAGATACTCCATAACAACACGCCATACCCTGCCGAGAAACCGGAACGATCCCTCCACTCCCTGGTCGTTCCACTCCAGATCTTTCTCGGGGGGTGCGGCAAAGAGGCAGAACAGCCTTGCGGTATCGGCACCATACTCCTCAATAAGATAATCGGGATCGATCACGTTCTTGAGAGACTTGGACATTTTCTCCGTCTTACCTATCGTCACCTCACACCCGCAGTGTACACATTCACCATCCTTTGCCTCGTCAGGGTAAAGGTACCCGTGTTCTTTACATCTCATGGTTTCCTTACATACCATGCCCTGAGTAAGGAGATTCGTAAATGGCTCATCTACTCCTAATATACCGAAATCCCTGAGCATCTTCGTGTAAAATCTTGCGTAAAGAAGGTGCATTATGGCATGTTCAATCCCACCGATATACTGATCCACAGGCATCCAGTAATCTACCTTTTTCCTGTCAAGACCCGGATTATCTGAATAGCCCGCACAGCAAAATCTGTTAAAATACCATGAAGATTCCACGAAAGTATCCATCGTATCGGTCTCTCTTTTTGCAACCCCCTTGCACCTTGGACACTCTGTTTCTACAAAGAACGTGTGGTTTGCCAGCGGGGATCCACCTTCGCTCTTAAGTTCCACGTCCTCTGGAAGAACCACGGGAAGGTCAAATTCAGGCACCGGTACAGTACCGCATTTTTCGCAGTAAATAACAGGAATTGGAGCTCCCCAGTATCTCTGCCTCGATATACCCCAGTCCCTCAAACGATATTCTACCGTTCTTTTTCCCCGGTCAATGGATTCCAAATAATCTGCTATTGCATCGAGGGCTTTCATGTTCTCCATACCATCGAACTGATCTGAATTAACAAGGACCCCTTCATCAACGTACGCCTCGGTCATTGTTTCCACATCAAGCGGATTGTCCGGATTTTGAATGACCACGATCATCGGAAGGCTGTATTTCTGAGCAAATTCAAAGTCTCTCTGGTCATGAGTCGGAACCGCCATAACACAACCGGTGCCATAGTCGGCAAGGACAAAGTTTGCGGCATAAATAGGCATTTTATTGTTGGTTACAGGATTAAGGCAGTAAGCATCCAGAAATATCCCTTCTTTCTCGTAATACTCGGATGTCCTTGTCATCATGTCTTGTTTCTTTACCTTTTCAACGAATTCCCTGACATCCTTCTCCACCGGTTTTCCCTCTACCAGTTCCATTACAAGGGGATGCTCAGGGGCAATCAACATGAAAGTGGCTCCGAAAAGAGTGTCTTGCCTGGTGGTAAAAACCTTTATCTCGCTATCTCCTTTCGCCATCGGAAAGGTTATTTCAAGCCCTTCGCTTTTACCTATCCAGTTTTTCTGCATGGTTAGAACTCTCTCGGGCCAGCCGGTAAGTTTGTCACAGTAATCGAGAAGTTCTTCTACATAAGACGTTATACGGAAAAACCACTGTTCAAGATATTTTTCTTCAACCTCGGTACTGCATCTCCAGCAGAGCCCCGCTTCTACCTGCTCATTTGCCAGAACAGTCTTGCAACCACTACACCAGTTAATTGCTGATTCTTTTTTATAGACCAGGCCTTTCTCAAACATCCAGAGGAAGAATAGTTGCTCCCATCTGTAATACTCCGGATCGCAGGTTGACAGTTCCCTGTCCCAATCGTAGCTGAAACCCATCCTCTTGAGCTGCTTTTTCATGTTCGCGATGTTTTCGTTCGTCCACTCTAAAGGATGAATCCCGCGTTCAATAGCGGCATTTTCCGCCGGCATACCAAAAGAATCCCAACCCATCGGATGCAGCACATTGTATCCCCTCATCATTTTATACCGTGCCACCACATCACCTATAGTATAGTTTCTCACGTGTCCCATGTGAATCCTGCCGGAGGGATATGGAAACATTTCCAGAAGGTAGTACTTCCTCTTATCGGGATCCTCTGTAACCTTAAAGGTTTTTTCTTCCTCCCACCGTTTTTGCCACTTTTCCTCAATCTCATGTGGTCTGTACTTCCTGTTCATAAATATCTCCAGTATTCAGGGATCTGCCTTTGATAATTTGATAAATGGTCAACCGCCTTCTACCATAAATCTCCCAACAATTAAAGTGAGATTGTACTCTTTTATAGGATTTTTAATGAGATTAAAGCGGGGGCAACCTGCCTTTAAAGGCAACTTTGAGAGACGAAGAAAAATCACATAGAAATTGTGAGAAAATATTAGCGAATCTCCGTAACAAGTTTAAAGAAGAAGGAGAAAAAGAAGGAAATATCTGGTTCATTATTTCATTCTTTGGAAAGATATTTTCTGTAATGAACTGAATTCTTTTCCCCCATCCCCTTATCTGGAACAGCCATAAAATTTCCGTTGTTAATCCTAATGGAGCATTTGCTAATCGAAGCCTCAGGGTATATTTCTCAAAAGCTGAAAGATTATTTTTTCCAAGAGCGTCCAGCACATAATCGGGAACATTCATTTCCAGAAGGTGTTTTGCAAGCAGTAAAAAATAGAGCAGATTTTTTTCAGCCCCAACCATCCGGAAATGTCGTATCAGATCCAACCAATCAAATTTTTCGTTGTTTCTTTCAATAGATTCTTTAATATCAACAAACCAGATAAGTCGCCTTAATCCATGCTTTAAAAGATGGGATGAGAGGGAAATAAGGTTATCGTACAATGAAAGCCGGAATAAAGAGGAATCATTATCCCTGATAGAAATCGCTCTTGTCCACACATCTTCATATTGAATATTCATTATTTCCCGGCGACTCCGTATTCGGTGCGTGGAGAGGAAATCAGTGTGCAGATCTATGGAAATGATGCCCCTTCTATAAGTATTCGGGTAAAGCTGATCCGGGTAAAAACCCATATCCTTCAGAATTTTCCTCACGTCATCCAGACTTTCCGGTTGAACCATAAGGTCAATATCCTCCATGGGCCGAAGACCAATATCCGAATAAACCCGTTCCAGTAAGGCTGCACCCTTGAGGACAATTACCGGAAATTCATATTTTTTCAGGTGTTCCCCCAGCTCTTCAAGGACTTTTATCATGTGCCTATTTATGAGCAACGTTTCAGCATATATACGGGCTAACAACTTCCGGGAGGATTCGGGCAGGTTCGTTAAAATGCTGAGATTGCGGCAATGAAAATAAAGAAATGAAGTGAGTCCTTCCTCGAGGGCTTTATCTATAACGACAGGCCAGTCTATACTCTTTCTTATGTTTTCTTTGAGCCATGTAGCATCATCCCCGCTCAGTGTCTGCCGGGCTATGATTTTTAAGAGTTTATTTTCGATTTCTGACCCCATAGTGACACACGGCATAGCAGACACCGGTATTTATGCCTTTGAAATTATCAGCACCCGGAAACTCTGTGGATTTACCGTTGCAGATGCCTTCGAAATATCAGCAAAACGAAGGCCGTGAATCCGAGCTAAAAACTCTTTTCCTACAGCTTTCCCCAGGCTCTCCTCCGTATAGGCAAGCTGGGATATACTCCTGTTGAAAAAAGGCAACAAATGCTCCTTCAGAGCAATGAAGGAAAGATAATCAAGGACCTTTTCATCCTCGTTAAATCCGAGAAAGTCCAGCATATTCGAAAATTCGGCATTAAAGCCCAGCGTTTTCGCAACTTCAATCAGATGACCGAAGTGAATGGAAAATTCCGTATGGGCCCTGAGTTCAGAAGCATTTGGGTAAAGGTGAAGATCCCCATATTCGACAACAATGGCATTTCCGTCAGAAGATAAGATTTCTTTTAATTTAGTAATGAAATTAAAAGCCCCTATGTTGACCAGAAAGTCTTCAAAGGCGTCTTCAAAATTCAAGTTGCATCTCTTACAAAATGCCACCGTCTCCGCCAGAGATTCCGGCGGCTTTTCATCTGAAAAAAAATAGTTTTTTTTCAACTTTGCCACTCCGAGATCTGCTATCATTTCATTGGAAATAACAAAATCAAAAACGGAATGACCAAATTTGTAATTTTCTATATTGCCCTCAATGAAAGAGGTTATTTTTTCATGGGATATATTTGTCTCTTTCTGAGACGAGAGTAAAACCGGGGAAAGATCAAAAAAAGTATAATGGATCGTGTCATAAATGTCCGGGCGTTTTTCCCTTAAATACGAGAGAAAAGCATTCCCGAAAAAACCTGTCCCTCCACCTACCTCCAGAATATTAGCACGGGCATTTATCAAGCCTTTTCTGCAGCATACCTCCGCAAATTTTGCACCATAGCTTATTCCTCCCAGGGCAGGATGGGGAAAGCGATAAACATGGGAGAGGGTAATTTCCTCATCCTCAAATTGCTTCCCGGGATCTGTAATCCCTTCACGGTGGTAATCGATAAGACTATGCTGATGCCGGGTCAGGCAAGCAGCTGATGAAAATTCCCGGAAAAGGGACAAAAACGGCTTTTTTGATTTACCCTCTTCTTTGCCATGTGAACTCTCCTTGATGATAATACCTTCATCCATCCACTTCAAAATCTTTTTAATCTTCTCATCATCCAGGACATTTGCATGTTTATTTTGATAGATAAGAGAGAGAAGCTTAACGTCCTCAAGATTTGATAAAAGAAGTTTGCAAGCTCTTTCACTGCTTAGATTAAGGATCAGCAGTGGATCCCCTGTGAAGAAAAGTGTCCCATAATTTACTTTGATTTCTGATAAGTCACACGTTTTATCCATCCGAATCACTTGCCTTCACAACGACACCCTTGTCCTCCATATCTGACAGGAGATCACGTATATCACTTAACAGCCGTTCCCGATCTGTGTCATATATTGCCAGCAACTCCTCACCTATGTCATTTAATGTTTTCTTCCCGTCAAGTCTCTTCCAGACCTCCCGTCCCACCTCATTTAAAGTGTAATAAATGATCTTATTCTCAATATTTTTCATATTTGATGGAATTATAAGAAAGGTATCGTCCAGCTCTCTGAAGGCAAATTTGGGTGATCTTTTATACATTACAGATAATGAACGTTCCATGACTAATCATTGCTGGCGGTTTCGTAAAAACAAGGTACGGGCGGGGATAACAAATGTGGGTAATTTTGATTTTTTACGATGCCGTAAAGCTTCTTGTATCCCGTATTTCTATCATACTTTGATGCCCGATAATAGTCACCTTTCCTGATCTGATTCCGGCAAATTCCTGTATTTTCCGGGGAATTAAGACGTGTCCATTATCCATTATTTCAACATTTTCCTCGTGTAAGAACGGCGTTTTTTTCTTGAAAAGCCTGGAGTTCTTTATCTTTTTAAACACCTTCATTTGAGGAGTGTCCCCAGGGATAAGGAGCACAAAACCATTGTTCTCCGGCGCCACAACATGAAATTCATATTTTCTTAACGAAAATATGAATTCTTCGGGCATCAAAATCATGTCATCCATTATTTCTCCGGAATAAGAACCGGAAAAGTTGTAATGCTGTATATCCGGGTAACTCGATGCCAGTGCATCTTTCCCTTTAAAACGAAAAAGTCTCTCAGGAAACCCGTAAATCACGGGTATGGCAAAAAGACCTATCCTTATAAAATCCCTTCTCTTCATAATAAATTCCCTCCTTCATTTTGGGAATTATGTAGATTCGCGAGTAGACATCTCCGACTGTCGTGATTCGTGATATTTCCCCTTAAAAAGCGTTTTAAATATTCCTTAAACCTGGAGACAGTCCAGAAATACCACTCCCTTGACACACTAAAACGTATAAATTTTCCATTTCTTATAATTCCTATTGCCTTTCCCTCAACGGAATTCATTTCCACTGACTCCGTTTTAAGGTTGTAACCGTCTCCCCTCAGGCACACAAAGTTGTCACCTATCTTCTTAACCAGTCTGTGGATGATATATCCCCCTTCTTTATCTTCGAATACGAGAAGATTGCCCTTCCTAAAACTTTCGAAAGGAAGTTCCCTTGCTACCACAAGATCATCCTCCCTTAAAAAGGGATACATGGAGTTTCCTTTAACCCTGTACAATCTCATTTAGCATCTCCCTGAAAAGAGAACTATCCCCACGAAGATCCTGCCCCCAGCATACCTCAAAGGCCGGATAATCGCACAGCTTTTCCAACAATCTTTTCTGTCTTTCCTGTTCCTTCCTGTTATATGACCATAAAAGCTGGGGCGTCAACCTCCTTAATAAATCTATCTTTTTTTTCGTTTTTTTAACAAAAGTTGGGCCGCTGATGGCGCTCGGAAAAAGGAAGTATTTCAGGATGGCCGGTTTAAACTGTTCAGGTTCGGGAACAATCGCCTCATCATTTAAAAAAATAGTGGAGTAAAAAGGGAGTATCTCAATGCCATTGGCGGATTCCTTCAACAGTGTAATATCATCACTCAAGAGGGAAAATCCATTCTTCATGGCAAGATAACTCATGGTCGATTTGCCGCAATCAGAGGGTCCTACGACAAGATGCCCTCCTTTAAAGTGAAATCCACCGGAATGTATTGCCCATATGCCTATTTCGGCAAGATACCGGTAAAAAAGCCCCCCTATTTCCTGGGCTACCTCTTCCTTTATGAAGTCAAGGTTTACCTCAACCTTTTCAACATGCTCTATTAAGAAGAATTTGAGCAGGCCGGCGACCTCTTCTTCATCGTTGCGGCTTATAAAGTTTACCCGCGCTCTTAATCCATAGATGTTAAAGTCAAGCATTGTGTCCAGGGTGAATCAGGATAGTCTTTTAGCCAGTCTAATTTGCCAAATTGATAAAAACACCAGTTGCATAAGGAAAGCGGCGCCTTCTTAATAGCATCTTTTCTTTCAAAGCGCCATTTAAGAACTTCCGGCAAATAATTGAGATGCCTTACAATGAGATCCTTCAGTGGAAATTCTTCAATGCCGCCCAGGCATTCCTTCCCTTTATAGCTCTCCTCTGTGGTTCCCACATTACTTAAGTTGTTGCAGAAGAGATAGTTCCCCACCTCATCGACGCCGAATTTATAAAAGGCATTACAGGCAAAAAGGTCATTAGCTGTATTGAATGCCTCAAGTTTTAACCGGGGATATATCCGGCGCCAATCCGTAAGTTGCGTGAAAAGCCGGTATATCTCATCCGGATCCGGAATGAGTCCCTCCTCTATGAGCCTCTTTGTAGGCTGGATGAAGATAAATGACTGTGAAACGGCCCCGAGGCCTGAAGTAAACAGGAGTATATCCCTCAATTCGTTCTTGTTTAAGTTTGTCACCGCTGTTTTTATATAAAAAGGTATTCCCAGCAGACGACAGAGTCCTATAGCCTCTACCACCCTTCTGAAACCACCTTCCTTTCTGTTCCCGTCATGAACATCTTCTCTTGCGCTATCCAGGCTGAATCCTATCAGTTGAATCCGCTTCCTTATCAAAGGATTCCTAATTAAGGGGAATATTTTCTCTTTGAATAAATAACCGTTTGTAAGTATTTCAAAATCGATATTGTTTTCCGCCAGGCTTAAAAAGATACCCTCGAGCTGGGGGTGGAGTGATATTTCTCCCGACCCTGTAATACCCGCATATTTGAATCCCAGATATCGGAGCTCTCTCATAAGATGAGAAAAAAGATCTTTGTCCATATACTCAGGCTTTGCGGACTTCTCCACAAGGCAGTGCCGGCATGAAAAATTGCAAAAATTGACAATATCAATTGTAGGGGCTCTCATATTCTTTAATCCAGTCCATTTTATCAAAAAGTTTAAAACATGCTACGCAGTTTCTTGTCTGATGCCCTTTGAGGTTTGAATCTATTGTCTTTTCCATAAACCATGCAAAAGTCCGGTAATGTCTTATTATCCCCTCCTCAATGCCGATTTCTTTGATATTTCCAAGAAACTCCTTCCCGAATGTATCCGTCCTGTCTCCTGCCGTCGGGTGAGAAAGGTTGCAGCAAAAAATAAAGTTTCCTTCATGGTCGATGGAAATTCCCTGGGCGGGGTTGCAGAAGGAAACTTTGTAATCGGGATCAGCATACCCTTCGATATTGATTACCATGGAAAATGAAGGAATAATTCTACCCTTGATATACCTCGTGACATCCATGTATTCCTGAGGCGAGGGCATCAATTTTTCCGATATTAAACGCGGTGTCGGAGTTAGAAGGACAAACCCGAGGCTCCCGACACCCTTGGAGGCGCATAAACAGGCAACATCGGTTATTTCTTTTACGTTCTCTCTATGAATAACACTTTTGACGGATACAGGAATGTACTCTCTTATACAGACATCGATGGCTTTAATTACTTTTTCAAAACTCCCCTCGTGCCTAAGCATGTCGTGGGAAGCGGACGTTGCGCCGTCAAGGCTGAAGCAGACGCCGGAAAAATACTCCCTCACTTCCGAATCAATAAGAGGAAGAATCCTTTCCTCAAAAAGAAACGCATTGCTTACCAGACTGAATCGCATCCCATATTCTTTTATGAGCCTGAAGATTTGCTTAAGATCCGGGTGAAGCGCCGGCTCGCCGCCTGTCAGACAGACTTCCCTTATGCCAACGGATGAAACCTCTCTCAGCATAAACTCCAGCAATTCAGTCTGTATATGCGCCTTGGGAAACAATTTATCCCTGAGGCAGTGGATACAATCAAAATTACAGTGATTAGTAATATCTATGGCAATATTGTTTATCATTGAATGGTCTAATCAGATGGATAGTAAGCCTTTTACAGCTGGATCAAGGCAAATTGCAACACCCGGCAGGCGTTAAGGACGCCTGCTGAATACACGGGAAAGGACGGTTTGTAGCGCAACACTGGACCGAGTAATAATCTCCTGCGTCGCCTGTGAGGTCTGGCTGATGCTTTCAACAATAGTCTGTAACGCAACGCTGGTTTCCGTCGTAGCCTCTGCCAACTGATATTGTGTGGTTGTTACCCATGCTCTCACGGTAAGGATCTGGGACTCTTCCCTTATTTCAGGCTTTATATATTTCTTTTTCCCCATGATATCGCCTTTTCTTCAAGTAGTTCCAAAAACTTTCGGATATCTTTTTCCACCTCATTTTCATCAACATCGTATTCCTTTGAAATAACGGCTTTTATTTCCTCTTCACTCTTACCTTCCTTCGACATCTTATATATGAGAAGAGCCGTCTCATTCAAAAAATGGCTGGTACCTCTTTCTACATCTATAATCATGCCTTCCCCATCAACTTCCGCCAGAATTACATCATCTTCCATAAAAGTCCTGCACTTTCCTGATCACCATGAGCCAACTTCAAGAAAACTTAATATTCCTTATGTAAGTATAACACACTTTCCCTCAGGAATAAAATACGTTTTAATAACCCTTCAACGGCTACTGATATCTCTGCGAAGCAACCGAACAAATTTATTCTCCCCATAAATGTGTGTTGATTGAAATCGAGCACCTTTTTTAAATGTTCAGTTCAATTCTACTTCTTCCAGAATTCCGGGACCAGAAGTATAATAACGGTATAAATCTCAAGCCGTCCAACCAGCATACAGAACGACAGAACCCACTTTCCAATACAAGGAATTTCACTGTAAGTCGAAACAGGACCCACCATCCCGAATCCCGGCCCCACATTGCCGATAGTCGCCGCAACCGAGGAAAAGGCCGTCATCATATCCAACCCAAGTGAAGACATAATCAGGACAGCAACAACAGTCAACGAAAGGTACAGGAAGAAAAAACCCCAGATGCTCCCCATCACCTCTGAGGATACTGTGTTTTTCCCGAGTTTAACCGTAGCCACTGCATGAGGATGTATAAGCCTGTACAGTTCTTTATAGCTGTGTTTTATTATAAGGAGTATTCTGAGACACTTTATGCTTCCACCAGTGGAACCTGCCGATCCCCCTATAAACATCAACAGAAGTAATATAATCTTGGAGAGTGCGGGCCAGTTGGCAAAGTTGTCTGTTGTATAACCTGTTGTGGTAAATATGGAAACCACCTGGAATGAGGCATAGCGGAAAGCTTTTGCCGTCTCGTCAAAGAGATTCATACGCAGATTCAGCGTTACTATAATTGTTGCAACAAGTGCAACTCCGAGAAAAAAGCGGAGTTCGCCGTTCTTAAAGAAGTCCTTAAAGTTTCCTGTCAGAAGGCTGTAATGAAGAGAGAAGTTGATTCCGGCCATCAGCATAAATACGGTAATCACAGCGTCTATGTATGCACTGTGGAACGAGGCTATACTGGCATCACTTGTAGAGAAGCCACCTGTAGCCATTGTTGTAAACGTATGACACATGGAATCAAAAACACTCATCCCTCCGAAAAGGAGCAGAATAAATTCAACTGTTGAGATAATAAAATAAACGATCCAGAGAGTCCTAGCCGTTTCTATAATACGCGGCTTAAGCTTGTCCTTTACCGGACTGGGGAGTTCCGCTTTATACAGTTGCATTCCACCTACTCCGAGGAACGGAAGAATGGTAATTGACAGTATAATAATACCCATGCCACCCAGCCACTGTGTGAAAGAACGCCACATAAGTATCCCATGTGGAACGTCTGCTATACGTGTAATAACCGTTGCCCCGGTAGTTGTAAACCCGGACATCGATTCAAAAAACGCATCGGTAAATGTAGGAAAGATCCCATGGATAAGGTAGGGAAGAGATCCGAAAGCCGCGGCAAGTATCCATCCGCCAGCTACTATTACAAAACCTTCTTTGTGGGTTAACGATATCCTCTCCTCAAGCGGCCTGAAGATAAAATAAAAAAAAGCACCTGTGGCACAAGTAAGCACGAGGGATAAGATAAGGGCATTGAGGTCTCCTTCTCCGAAATAAACAGACCAGCCTATGGGAAGGAGCATGGCAAGACCAAAGTAGAAGAGGAATGCCCCTAAGATGTGGAAGATGTTCTCTATCTTCATTCAAAATAATCCAGTTTGACTGTCAAGATCTTTTCTACCTGCGGAATTGCGCTACGGAGGGTAAAAATCACAACATGGTCTCCAGGAAGGATAACTGAGTCGCCACCTGGAATGATAACTTCATCTCCTCGCATGATGGCACCTACTATCGTACCCTTGGGGAATTTGATCTCTTTTAAGGGTTTATTCGTTATTTCTGACGTCTCCAGTGCTACAACTTCAAAGATTTCCGCCCTGTCATCGTACAAAGGTGCGGCCGAAATAATCTTTCCCTTCCTTATGTAGTGTAATATCGTGCTGATTGCGGCATGTCTCGGGTTTATAACACCATCTATACCAACCGTAGAGATAAGATGAACGTAATCCGCCCTGCTTATCAGAGACATCACTTTTTTTGCTCCAAGCCGCTTTGCCAGAAGGGCACCCAAAATATTCGCTTCTTCATCATTTGTCACTGCAATAAAATAATCCGTATCCTGAATATTCTCCTCCTTTAGCAGTTCCTGGCTTGTTCCATCACCATGGAGACAAACGGTCTTATTTAATTGGGACGCCAGGATTTCACACCTGTCCTGCCTTTTTTCGATAATCTTGGTGGAAATACCTCTCTTCTCGAGGAGTTCAGCCAGCATAAAACCCGTTATCCCCCCCCCCATTATTATCACCCTCTTGGGAGGGTCGAGATCCTTGCCGAAGAAATTAAGTACTTCCCTGACTTCAGTCGATTCTGCCACAGCAAACAGATAATCGTTTTCCTCAATAACAGAATTACCGGTCGGTACAATCAGCTTATCCCCCCGGGTTATCGATACAATCAAAACTTTCCTTCCACCGCTCAGCTCTCTAATTTTACTCAGTTTTTTCCCTATCACAACACAATCGCCATCAACATTAAACCCTACAAGCCGAATGAGACCTCCGGCAAAATCGATAATCTCTGAAGCACCGGGAAATTCCATGAGATTCACGGCATTTTTTACCGCTTCACGCTCCGGATTTATGCAAAGGTCTATATTAAGATGGTTTTTGTCGAAGAGTTCATGTTTTTCGTTTAGTTCCGGACTTCTTATCCTGGCAATCTTGAGAGGCACATTCGATTGCGTAGCGGCAAGCAGACAGGCTATCATATTTATCTCGTCACTATCGGTTACGGCAACAATCATATCAGAGCGATCAAGACCAGCCTCTCTCAAAATATGTGGACTGCTTCCGCTCCCCAATATCGCCTGTACATCCAGGCTTTCAGAAACCATCTTTAACTGCTTTTCATTTTTATCTATAATGACAACATCGTTACCCTCTTTAGAAAGGATATCTGCTATGTTGTAACCGACCTCGCCTGCGCCTATTATTATTATTCTCACCTTTGTGCATCCTCCGGTAAGGTATCAGATAGTGGCATTTGATATTTTATATCAAATCTGAAATATTAATCTTGACCTTCTCCTTGACGCTCACCTTAAACTTGTGCAAGCCAAGAACAATTTCGTCAAGACAGGCCTCATCACCCAGTATACAGGGTGAAACTGAACCCCATTTCTCGACATTCTTAAAAAGAAAATCAAAGCATCCCGTAATCATGGCCTCTGTCATCAGCGGTACTTCCAGGTTGCACCTGCCGAAGGCCGGGATGTCAAAGGCAAAGTCAACGCAATTTATTTTTGTGATTGTATGAGAAATATCATATCCTGCCATATATAATGTATCATAGGTTAGTTCAGTCGCTTCTCCTAAACCAAAAAGCAACACTTTTGAAGAGGGGATTCGTTGATGAGGGGCAATAAGAACTTTTTCCATGAAGATGCCGGTAATTTTACCATTCGCAATCTTTGTTGAAATCATGCCGTTGAGACGCCAATCAACAAGGCCACAGTAACCTCTCGGCGGTCTTTCGTTAGAAAAGCACCCGAGAATCAGCCCTTCATGATCGAGTATGTCCGGTGGTTTTGTCGATATCCTAATCTGCATTTTCCCTTTGCAACCTTACATACAAGGCATCCAGAATACCGTTTATAAAAGAACCTGAATTCTCTGAACCATAATTTTTCCCAAGATCTATTGCCTCATTAAGGGTTACCTTGTAAGGAATGTCATGGCAGTATAAAAGCTCATATGTGGCCATTCGGAGTATATTCCTATCCACTTTTGCCATTCTTCCGAGAGACCAGTTTTCGGAACAACTGTCAATAAGCTTGTCTATCCCTTCTCTGTGATTCGATGTACCCTCTATCAACTTGAAAGAAAATTCACTTGCCTCTTCCGACACTTCAAAATTGCTCCAGAAAAGCTGGATGGCCTCTTTGGCATCAACCTTTAAAACATCAATCTGATAAAGAACCTGTAAGGCAATCTCTCTTGCCTTTCTCCTGCGACCCATTAATCTTCCTAAATATACGTGAGTTCCTATAACTTCCTGAAAAGATCGACCATTTCTATAGCAGAGATTGCGGCATCCCATCCCTTGTTACCAGATTTTGAACCTGCTCTTTCTATCGCCTGTTCAATTGTATCCGCAGTAATGACACCAAAGGCTATTGGAATTTCGGTCTCTAATGCCACAACGGCAATTCCCTTCGAAACCTCGGCACTAATGTACTCAAAATGAGGAGTGGCTCCCCTTATCACAGCACCAAGACATATAACGGCATCAAATTTACCGCTCTTTGCAAGCTTCTTGGCTGTCAGCGGTATCTCAAAAGCTCCGGGAACTTTCACAATATATATATCTTTTTCATCCGCTCCAGCCCTTTTAAGGGCATCTTCGGCACCACCTATGAGCCTCTCACAAATGAAATCATTAAAACGGCTGGCGACCAGGCCAAACTTCATACCCTTTGCAATAATTTTTCCTTCGATTATTTTCGACATCATCATTTCTCCATTCTTCTTTTATAAAAACAGAAAACAGAATTCAGGAGCAAGGAGTCAGAATAAAAAGATTATAAATAATATATTCCGATTCCCTTCTGAATTTTGAATTCTGGCTTCTGACTTCTTTTTTATATATCCAGCAGGTGTCCCATCCGCTCCTTTTTCGTCGTAAGATAACGGACGTTATTCTCGCTGGGCTTGATTTCTATAGGAACCCTCTCGATAATCTTAACACCGTAACCCTGAAGCCCGACAATCTTTTTGGGATTATTCGTTATCAATCTCATCTTTTTCACACCCAGGTCAACGAGTATCTGGGCGCCTATCCCGTAATCCCTCAGATCTTCTTTAAATCCGAGTTCGATATTTGCCTCAACCGTATCTCTCCCCAGTTCCTGTAAATGATAGGCCCTTATCTTATTTGCCAGACCAATGCCTCTTCCTTCCTGATGCATGTATATAATGATCCCCTTGCCCTCTTTTTCCACCATCTTCATGGCAGCATGTAGCTGATCACCGCAGTCACATCTCTCTGAACCGAAGACATCACCCGTCAGGCACTCAGAATGAACCCTCACCAGCACCTCATCCTCATGTCTAATGTCACCCTTAACCAGAGCAACATGCTTCAAGCTGTCAACATCATTTTCATAAACTATTACATTAAACTCGCCTCCATAGCTGGTTGGAAGAACAGCAGTTGCAATTCTTCTAACAAGAGATTCGTTTTGTAACCTGAAGTTGATTAAATCAGCAATCGTTACTATTTTTAATCCGTGTTTTTTCGCAAATATCTCCAGATCAGGCATCCTCGCCATGGTACCATCTTCATTCATAACCTCACAGATGACACCAGAAGGTTTCAGTCCAGAGAGCCGCGCGAGGTCAACAGAACCCTCAGTCTGTCCGGTTCTCACGAGAACGCCCCCTGTCTTGGCACGGAGAGGAAATACATGTCCCGGACTTACGATGTCATCCGGACTGGCATCATCAGCGACGGCTGTCAGTATCGTGGTTGCTCTATCGGCTGCAGAGATCCCCGTGGTAACACCCTGCCTGGCTTCGATAGAAACTGTGAACGCCGTCTGGAAACGGGATCTGTTGTCCTGCACCATCAAGGGAAGTTTCAGCTTGTCGGCGCTTTCGTTATCAAGCGAGAGGCATATTAATCCCCTGCCATACTTTGCCATAAAGTTAACCGCCTCTGGAGTAATATGCTCCGAGGCTATACATAGATCACCCTCGTTCTCCCTATCTTCATCATCCACCAGGATAACCATCTTACCATCTTTAATATCTTCAATGGCTTCTTCAATCGTACTAACACTCATATTACCCTTTCTCCTCCTGTACAAAGCCGTGTTCGGCTAAAAATGCCATATCAATTCCCTTATCACGGCGCAACAGTTTTTCCACATATTTTCCCAATATATCCGTCTCTATATTTACCGGATTAGCGACGTTTTTGAATCCCAGCGTTGTAACGCGGGCGGTATGGGGGACTATATTAACATAAAATCTGTTCTTTTCACACCTGTTTACCGTAAGGCTGATACCATCAACGGTTATAGACCCTTTCTCCACCATATACTTGCTAAATGCTGAATCTATCTCAACGCCGAATATTATGGAGTTTGATTTTACGACCTTTTCACAGATTTTTCCGACACAGTCAACATGTCCCAAGACGATATGCCCTCCTAGAAAATCATTCACTTTTAAGGACTTTTCCAGGTTTACCCTGTCTCCCCTTTTTAACATCCTCAGAGTTGTTTTTGACAGCGTTTCCGCTGAAACATCAACGGTAAAACTATCACCGGTTTTGACAGTCACCGTAAGACACACTCCGCTCACCGAAATACTGCCTCCAATCGCCACATCATCAAGGCTCATGGAGGTATCTATCTCCAGAAGGGCATCCTCTCCCTTCTTCGACATCCTCCTGACATTTCCCATTTCTTCTATGATACCGGTGAACATCTTAATACAATTAGCCTATCCTATCTATCTTTAGTACTCAAGAGATCCTTCAGTTCATCCAAAAATTCACTAACATCCCGAAACTGCCTGTATACCGATGCAAATCTTACATAGGCGACTCCATCAACATCGTGAAGCTCCGCCATAACTCTCTCTCCTATAAGAGATGAAGGAATTTCCCTCGCAGGAAACTCTTGACAGGCTTGCTCGATCCTCTCAACCATATTTTCGATAATATTGATACTGATGGGACGTTTTTCACAAGCCTTTTTTATTCCGGACAGTATTTTTACTCTGTCGAACGTCTCTCTCCTGCCGTCCTTTTTTACCACCACCGGAAGGCTTTCCTCCACAAATTCATAGGTGGTAAATCTTTTTTTACAGGCAAGACATTCTCTTCGTCTCCGAATAGCATTACCATCCTTGCTTATTCGAGAATCAATAACTTTGTTTTCTGCATTTGCGCAAAAAGGACACTTCACAATTTCGATACCTTAATACCAGCTTCCCTCAACATCTCCGCTGACAGCTTATCACTATAACCTTCCAGATAAACAATACCGATTATGCCAGCATTTATTATCATCTTTGAACATATTATACAGGGGTGATTTGTACAGTACATTACAGCATTTTTAGTGCTGACTCCATGGAGGGCAGCCTGAATGATTGCATTCTGTTCCGCATGTAATCCCCGACAAAGTTCGTGTCGTTCGCCGGAAGGAACGCCCAATTGTTCCCGTAAACAACCTGTATCCACGCAATGGCGAACCCCTGTCGGCACACCATTGTACCCTGTAGCAAGTATCCTTTTATCTTTTACTAAAACGGCCCCTACGTGGCGCCTCAAACATGTGGAACGCCTCGACACGAGTCCCACTATGTCCATAAAATATTCATCCCAATCCGGCCGCTCAGTTCCGAGTTCCGAGTTCTGAGTTCTGAGTTCCGGGTTTGGGGTTCCGGGTTTTATTACCATTGAACTTGTTCTCCTGATCTCTCTCTATGCTCCCTGTAGTGAGTCGAAACTTTGAACTCTAAACTCTAAACTTTAAACTTTGAACTCTAAATTCTATCACTGTAAAGAGGAAACTTCTCACAGAGAGATCTGACTTCTTCCCTCACTTCCACCAACCGTTTCTCGTCATTAATGTTCTTGAGAGTGTCGGAAATTAAGCGGGCTATGATTTTCATTTCCCCTTCTTTCATTCCTCTTGTCGTCACGGCAGGTGTCCCGATCCTGATTCCGCTGGCAATCTGCGGTCCTTTTGTATCAAAGGGGATGGTGTTTTTGTTGACTGTTATGCCGGCCCTGTCAAGAGTTTCATCGGCATCCTTTCCGGTAATCCCTTTATCTGTAAGATCAATGAGAAAGAGATGATTGTCTGTTCCTCCGGAAACGAGGCGAAATCCAAGAGAAATCAACTCGTCCGCCATGGCCTTCGCATTCTTTACAATCTGTCCCTGATACTCTTTAAACTCATCAGTCAACGCCTCTTTTAATGCCACCGCTTTGGCGGCAATGACGTGCATAAGGGGGCCTCCCTGGCTTCCGGGAAATACACGGCTGTTCATCACTTTAGCATAATCCTCCATGCACATAATAAGTCCTCCCCGTGGACCCCGTAGTGTCTTGTGGGTGGTTGTCGTCACAAACTCACAGAGGGGAATCGGCGTCGGATGAAAGCCCGTAGCCACAAGACCCGCAATGTGGGCGATATCCGCCATGACGACTGCTCCCACCTTGTCCGCTATTTCTCTGAAGGATTTAAAGTCTATCGTCCTTGGATAGGCACTCGCCCCTACCACGATTATCTTAGGCTTGTGCTTCTTTGCCTGATCCTCAACTTCACTGAAATCTATCGTCTCCGTCTCTTTGTCCACACCGTAGGAAACAACATTGTAAAGTCTTCCGGAAAAGTTGACCGGACTCCCATGTGAGAGATGCCCACCATGAGAGAGATTCATTCCTAAAATGGTGTCTCCCGGTTGGAGCACCGAAAAATAGACGGCCATATTTGCCTGTGTTCCAGAGTGCGGCTGAACGTTAACATGATCAGCACCAAAAAGCTGTTTTGCCCGCTCTATCGCAAGGGACTCTACGATATCGACGAATTCGCAACCCCCGTAATATCTCTTTCCCGGGTAACCCTCCGCATATTTGTTAGTCATGACGCAACCCTGGGCCTCAAGTACAGCCTCACTGGCAAAGTTCTCTGACGCAATCAACTCCAGCTTTCCCGCCTGCCGTTTCGTTTCATTTAATATCGCCTTGAAAACCTCCGGGTCAGTCTTCTCTAAAATAGACATTGTTAATATTTTTCCTCCCATGATAAATTTATTGTTAATACTATAAACAATTAATAATATCTTATATTTTAGATTTTCTCAAGTTCTCTGCTCGGTGAACACGCTCTCCACATTCCGCTTCGAAGAGATGTAATACTTAAGTTATCTGTAATTGTTTCTCTATATCGGTGATTTTGTTGAGCCGCCTACTATGCCGTTCCCCTTCGAATTCAGTTTCCAGCCATGTTGTGATAATGACTTTCGCTGTCTTAATATCCGTTCTCCTCCCGGCGAGGACAAGGACATTTGTGTCGTTATGTTTCCTGCTCATGCGTGCCGTCTCACTATCAAGACACAGTACTGCCCGGACACCTGAAAATTTATTTGCCACTATCGTCATCCCGACACCTGAACCACATACCAATATCCCTCGTACGAATTCTCCCGAAGAGACCTTTTCAGCAACCTTCGCACCGAAGTCAGGATAGTCCACCGATTCATCACTGTGTGTACCCACATCCAGCACCTCCAGACCCATTTCACTAAGAAATTCCCTCACATCCTCTTTGAGGAAAAACCCGGCATGGTCGGAACCTATAATAATCCTGAGAATATTGCTGATCTTCATCGGTTTTCCGATACGTCACTCCTCATTTTTTAAATACCAATAAAAACTATCGCCCGTTGAAAAAATGCGCGGTTTTTTCAAGGGAGGCGGTATCTTCAACATTTAACAATTTGATACTTCTATCTATTCTCCTTACGAGGCCGGAGAGTATTCGCTTCGGACCAATCTCAACTATGGTGTCAATCCCCATTTCTGCCATTTTTTCTATCGTCTCCTGCCATCTGACAGGAGAGCTGATCTGTTTTATCAAAAGCTCTCTGGTAGTATCCTTTGAATGGAACATCTCAGGGTTGAAATTGGGAATAACGGGAATTTCACAATCTCTCAATTCGACCTGGCGCAGATTTGTTTCAAACATATCAGCCGCCTTATCCAACAGACTGCAATGACAGGGAACACTGACAGACAGTTTGATTACTCTCTTTGCCCCCTCCATCTTTGCCCTGGTCATTGCTTTCTCAACGGCAGTCGAGTGACCGGAGATCACAATCTGTTGATCAGTGTTGAAAATCGCCGCAGAAACCAGACCATCATCTCCACTGATATCATGACATATCGTTTCCACCTGTCCTTTACTCAGACCTATGATCGCGGCCATGCAACCGGCACCTGTCGATACTGCCTCCTTATGATATTTTCCCCTCGCATAAACAAGCTCCAGGACATCGGCAAGATCAATAGCTTCTGCAGCATAGAGGGCACCATATTCCCCGAGACTGAGACCTGCCATCGCGATTGGTTTAACCCCAACCTCTTCTTTGAATACTTTGTATGCTGCAATATTTACCGCCAGAATAGTGATTTGCGTATTTGTCGTCAGATCGAGTTCTTCCTGGGGACCATCAAAGCAGAGTGAGGCAATATCAAAACCGAGGATTTCGTGGGCTTCGGCAAAAAAATCTTTTACCGTCTGAAAATTACTGTGTAAATCGCGACCCATCCCGACATATTGTGCTCCCTGCCCGGAGAAGACAAGACCTACTTTATGCATGATTTCCTCTCAAGTTTTACTACTGTCTCTCAAGAAATCTTTTCGATGGGGACAACTTCCCGTCCCTTATAGGTACCACAGTGGGAACAGGCACGATGTGGCAACTTCGGCTCATTGCACTGGGGGCACAGAGAAGTTGCTGGTTGTGTGAGAAAATCATGAGATCTTCTCTTGTTTCTTCTTGTTTTTGAGTGTCTTTTGACTGGATTTGGCATGAAATATCCTCTTTTAAAATTAGTTTGATACACTCGCAAAAGTCAGTTTTCTTCGCTCAGAACCACTTTGGGGATGCTGTTATTGCCCGGCTAAAAATCTAAAACTCGTGCTTATGCACTCAAACAGTTAGATTTTCTTAACGCCGGTCACTACCACCATCTTTTCCCCAAAATGCTTGAATTCGCTCTGAAAAGACTTTTTGCGAACTTGTCAAGTTTATCATTAATTGTAAATTTGTTATTTCTCTTTTAAAACCTTAACATTCTTTAAAACGGCAAGCCTGAAATCAACCGCATTCACCTGACATTGACAGGTTTCTTCATTAAGATTCACTCCACAATGCTGACAGAGCCCCTTGCACAAATCACTGCAAAGCGGTTTAATTGGGATCTGAAGCAATATTTGCTCAAAAATAACCGGGCCCAATTCAATAACGTCATTTTTGTAATAGCCGGATAAGAGGTCTTCGCTGGTCAATTCTACTTCTTCTTCAAACTGTTCTTCAAACTGTTCCTCAGCAGGGGAGAGAATATATTGAAACTCGGCTTTTATCGGGAAGGTAAACCCTTCCAGACATCTACAGCACTCCAGATCGACCACCGTTTTTGCTTTAACCTCAAGGGACACAGTTTTACCGACTTTTTTTACTGAAAGGCAAACATCGACCCTATGAAGGGGGAAAACAGGTCTCTCCTCCTCTGGCAATACTTGACGGAACCAATCCCCATCTTTGAAAAACTCAAGATCAAGCCCCTCTTCCGGTATATTTCCTACCTTGATCTTCAAAATTTACCCTCTCTTTTTAGAGAAGAAGTCCTTATATCAAGAAAGGTACATAATAGCTAATTAAAAATCACTATTGTTGTCAAGAAAAATCTCCTCATAAAATTCCTCACCTTATAAAAACCAACTTGACAAAAGTCAGACATAAGTCATATTAAGGGTCAGTTATAAAATAAATGGTGTATGGAAAATGCCTAAAAAAGAAGCTAAAGGCGTAAGAACAAGATTTGCCCCGTCTCCCACCGGGGTTTTACACATCGGGGGTGCGAGAACAGCCTTATTCAACTGGCTTTATGCCAGGCATAACGGTGGAAAATTCATCCTCAGAATAGAGGATACCGATCAACTCCGCTCGACAGAGGAATCTACTAAGGCCATTTTAGACGCCATGAGGTGGCTCGGCCTTGACTGGGATGAAGGCCCCTTCTTCCAGACTGAAAGGGTCGAGATCTACAGGGAGATGGTACAAAAACTCTTAAATGAGGGGAAGGCATATTACTGTACATGTACCGCGGAAGAGTTGGGAGAAAAGAGGAAAAAGGCGCTTTCAAATGGGGAAAAACCGAAATATGACGGCAAATGCCGGGACAAAAATCTTGGCAAGACTGCAAATTCAGTAGTCAGATTCAGATGTCCGCAAGTTGGTATTACGATTGTTAGTGACCTCATTAAGGGCGGCATCCGTTTTAATAATGAAGAACTGGACGATCTGATCATTGAACGGAGTGATGGATACCCCACGTATAACTTTGCCGTTGTTGTTGACGATGCACAAATGGGGATTACCCATGTTATACGTGGTGATGACCATCTCAATAATACACCGAGACAGATTCTTCTCTATGAAGCCCTGGGGTGCAGGCTGCCCGAATTTGCACATGCGCCGATGATCCTGGGAGCCGACAAGGCACGGTTAAGCAAGCGCCATGGCGCAACATCGGTCATGGAATACAAGGAGATGGGGTATCTCCCGGAAGCCCTTGTCAATTATCTGGTAAGACTCGGCTGGTCTCATGGGGATCAGGAAATATTTTCCCTCGATGAGCTGGTTGATTTATTTACTCTCACTGTGGTCGGCAAATCTGCTGCGGTCTTTAATCCGGAAAAACTCCTCTGGCTTAACCAGCATTATATAAAGGAATATACCACCGAGAGACTTACTCGGGAATTAACTCCTTTTCTGGAAAAATCAGGCCTGGACACGTCAGACAAAAACTTGGTGAAGAAAGTCGTCCTTGATCTGAAAACCAGATCAAAGACCCTTGTCGAGATGGCAGATTCAGGAACATTCTACTTCGAGGACGAAATAGACTACGAAAAGGCGGCCGCAGATAAATTTCTGAAGGTTGAGTTTGCAGAACACATGGAGGCCGTCATAGAAAACCTCCACCTCCTGCAGGATTACACAGAAGAAGGGATTGAAAATTTGCTCAGGGAAATCGCAAAGGAAAGGGATACAAAGCTGAAATTCATTGCCCAACCGATAAGAGTTGCCCTCACAGGTAAAACCGTGAGCCCTCCCATTGATCAGGTTATGATAACCCTGGGGAAAGAAAAGGTTACTCAAAGAATAAGAAAAGCGTTGGACTTCATAAAAAATCATTGAAGTTTCCTGCGACAAAGTAAACACTATCTGCGAATTAGCAGAATATGACATTCAAGGTATAATGTTATGATACTTTTTGTCCCGTTAGATAAAGAAAGTGGAAGAAGAACTTTTTGGATATTTTTTGCATTGTGTTCCATTCTTCCCTTACTAATCATGATCTTTTTCATTTTTTATTATATTCTGCCTGTCCTCGAACCTGGCCAGACTGACAACTTAACGAACACATTTATATATGCTCTTTCTTCCATGTCTATTTTCCCCTTCCTCTGTTTCCTCCTGATGTCTCGCTGGATGAGATCACTGGAAGCCTTGACAAAAGAAGTTAAGGAAAAATCAATTCAGATAACAGGAGAAAAGAAGAAATTTAAAGAAGAAAACGAACTCATAACTCTCAAACATCTTTTCAATGAACTGTACGGTGAACTTCAAGGTAAAATAAGTCAACTAAGTGAATATTCAGATAATCTAATTGATTCCAGCCTTGAACTTTCAGCACTTGCTATAATAGATGACTTAACTACTTTATATAATCGCCGCCATTTTGATTTACGGTTGGCTGAGGAAACAAACAGGGCAAAGAGGTACCATCTTGAACTTTCACTCATCATGCTCGATATCGACGATTTTAAAGAATATAACGACTCACTTGGTCACCAGACTGGCGACAATTTATTAAGGAAATTAGGACTGTTGATTCGAAAATCCTTGCGTAAATCGGATATTGCTTTTCGTTACGGCGGTGATGAATTTGCCATCATTTTGCCGGAATGTGGTATGAAGGAAGCAGAGGTTGTAAGTAATAAATTAGCTAATATCATTTCAGATTACCAGTTTGATGATCTGAAAAAAACAAATTTCAGCAAGGTAACGATTAGCTGTGGTGTGGCTTGTTATGCGCAGAGTTCAAATTTGGAGGAATTTGTCAGAAAGGCCGACAGCTTATTATTGAAAGCAAAGGGGGCAGGTAAAGGACGTGTTATGTGTTAAACAGAAAATAATACTTGAGCTCATAATCAATAAAATATGATCCCGGCTCTTAGACTAAAGCGTAAGAAATTAAATCTTGACATCTCAAGATTATTTGTCTATGCGGTATCACTCAAAAGCACCTTCAAAAGCACCTTTATTGGGGGATCGTCTATCGGTATGACTCGGGTCTCTCGAATCTGCTACTCGGGTTCGAATCTCGGTACCCCAGCCATGGTCCCATCGTCTAGGGGTTAGGACGCTGGCCTCTCACGCCGGAAACAGGGGTTCAATTCCCCTTGGGACTACCAGAAAAAAAAGGGTTAGCCGTTATGACGGTTATCCCTTTTTTTGTGTGACTACAATGTGATCATGCGATGACCAAGCTGTGAAGCTCCCAAACCACAGGGCGGGGCTTCCCGGTAAGGCAATCGAAGATTCATAAGCGAATAATCGGAGATAGTGAGCTGTTGCGAACAATATGTTTGTTTTATATTGCGCCCCTTACCCCTCCTACAAAAGGCGGGGCTTGCGGGTGCGCTCCCGGTCAAAAAAGCTCATCCAGCCAGTCCAGGTAGACTGCATTTGCAAAAGACAGATTGCCTACCTGGCAGTGGGAATCGGCTCCTTCTTCCTGAGTGAAAAGACGGGATGCAACCGGGCCGGAAACCCCATCACAGAAGACTTTGAACTGTCTTTGCGGTTCTACCCCCTCGCCGATCCCGGCCATCGCGAAACATGGACATGAAATATCTTTCAGAGCTTCTCCAACACTGAATTGACGCATATATTGGAACGTCTTCTTAAATGATGGCTGGCCGAAGCGGCCCATCAGGTTCCCGGCAAGCTCCTTCATCTGGATTGGCATCACCTCCTCAGGAATTTCCGGTAAATCCTGAGGTCTAAAGTCTTCATCGTCTGGCATCTCTGCCGGATCAAGGCCAACGAAACCAATCATATATTTGTGGAGATCAATTATCGGAGAATTGGCTACAAGCGCTTTTATTCGAGGCTCACGGGACACAGCACGAGTTGCGAAGTATCCACCGAAGCTTATGCCCAGCAGCGCTATCCGTTTGGTGTCCACATCGTTCCTGCCGGTCGCATAGTCGAGCACCGTGCTGACAGGGTTTTCAAAATCCGGCTCAAAAAACGTATCCGGGTGAAACCGTAGGGTATCCATCTGTCCGGGTCCGGCGAAGAAAATGATGTTGAACCCTCGTTTCAGGGCGGCATAGCCCGTCTGAAGATACTCTTCTTCCGTGGTACCATCAAAACCACTGACGATCATAAGAGTTTTACGTTTTTTGCCATCTTTTGACGGAGACATAAAGTATAAGGGCAGGGTAATATTTCTAAAGGGAAGGTCTTCCGATTCAAACGTATGATCGGCAAACTTCATTGCTTCCGCAAAGCACTCTCGGCTTTTAATGCCCAGTTCTCTATGCACGGGGTCCCGGTAATTTGTGTAATATTCAGCGGCACGATAAGAGTTACATGCTTTTAAATACTGCTCGCGTGCACTGATCCTGTGGCCTTTTACGGCTCTCTCATCGGCATCTGTCTTCTGCATCTGTGCCAGCTTTGCAAATTCTTCTACCCAGCTCGACGGAATGCCGTCTCTGATACGTTCTACAATAGCCAGACACTCGCCGACGGATGCTCCGCCGTAAGCAGTCGATCCAAGTTGACGAATAAGCTGAAAATCCATCTCGGCATCACTGAAACCTTTTACCCTCGTCTTGCTCCGCTCTGTCTCTGACCCCATTATTCCAGTTCCTTATTTCACTGATAAAAACTAATCTTGTCTATCCACATTTTCCCTTTTACCGGGGGGTTATTCAAACTGGGAAGACCTATTGATACAATCTCAACACGGTCAAGACGCAACACCTGATCTCCATATTTTGCGCCATACTTTTCAGCGCCTTTCTTTATCCATCTCCTTCCAATCGTTAAACTGTCAAATGGTATTCTTACCTTTTTCCACTGTGTGTCTGTATCAAAATTTCCTGTCCATGCATCCATACTATTAGGATCATCCGGATTTGATGTCGCAATCCAAAACGTACCGGTAAGCAACCGAGTTGACTTCACGTAAAATTCCACTCCACTGTATAAATACAGATCCCTTTTCTCCCTGTTTTCTGCCCTGGCAAAGACCATGTCAGATCTTTCTTTAAAATTAAACTGTAATTCCAGAGAATGCCTGGAATCTCCAGCTCCCTCGGCAGTAGCCAGACCGACACGAAAACCGCCTCTCCTTTTATAACCTGTATTCCACGAAGGATCGACAACATCTGATTCAAAATCCGCATTCAATGGTCCGGAGTCTCTCATCTCCGAAGGTCTGAACAATTTTGTCTGCATTGTAATTGCAGCCACGGCCTGCCCTGTCTTTACATTCAAAAGCCTGAGGTTTATATCCCATTTTCCTCTCATTTCTGCCAGTGTTCCTGTAAGTATCAAGTCTGCCATTTGCAGTTGACCAACCTTATCCATAGATGACTTGCTCATGAGGCCTGTCATGCCTAATTTAAGTTCATCGATGATTGTTTTCAGCTTTGCCCTCTCAACAACGTTGAAATGACCGGAATCAATTAGTGCAGATGTCAGTTTTTCAAGTGTAACCCTTCCGGCTTCTTTTTGTTTGCCTCGAATTACTTCGAAATCCACAATTGCAATTGTCTTTTGGGGAATTTTCAAATTTACGGTGGAACCGACAGGATAGGACATGGGTTTTTTCAGCAAAACCTTGACGATATTTCCATGTACTTCTTTCACGACCACCGATGTACCTTCAATTTCTGTTGTGAGCTCTTCGATGAAAAGTCCTTTTCGAATAACCTGTTGGGCTATCTCGCCGATAAACGGATCTGCCGACTTTTTGAATTCGGGCAAATGTAGCGTTAAGACAATTTCATCGTCCAAGACATTCTGCACTGTCGCTTCAATATAAAGCTGTTCGATTTTTTCGGATTCCTTTGAAGTCTGCATGGCTGCACATGAACAAAAGAGAAAGGCGGTGATCATGGTAGTAATGAAAAATACATAACAATGTGTCATCTTTTTCATACGATCTTCCCCCTTCGAGCAAGTTGTGATTTGTGTAAACTAACAAGAATTGTAGTCAATAAAAACCATAGACGCAAGGAAAAACCAGGTAAAAATTTGAGACTCCCCGCAACAAGTTGCGGGGAATGTGCTCACTGTTCAGTTCAAGGTATTACTTTATGCAAGTTGTATGGGTGACCGAATAGTGACAGTGTATGACAAATGCCTCAAATTTTTTGAGTGATGGGTTTTATCCCGGCATTATTCGACACTTGGCACAGTATCAAAAAAGGCGGGGTTTGCGGGTGCTCTCCCGGTCAAAATAAAAGGGCTAACCCTCTTCAGGTTAACCCCTTAATTTTTCTTATGGTGCCGAAGCCCGGACTTGAACCGGGACGGGCGTAACCCACTACCCCCTCAAGATAGCGTGTCTACCATATTCCACCACTTCGGCACGATACGGAGTATCGGGAGCGGACCCCCGAGCTACTATTGCTTTGTGTTCTGAGGGGTATTTCCAGTTCCGCCTTGATCGTTGGGAACCGTTTGTTCAACTGCCGGCCTGGCAGACCCCTCCATAACTGAACCCTTGTGAGTATAGGAGTAAGCAAGCCATAGAGACGTTATCATAAAGACCGCGGCAATGACGGCTGTCACTTTTCCAAGAAATGTTCCCGGCCCACTGCTTCCGAAAATAGTCTGACTTGATCCACCACCGAATACAGCTCCCATGTCCGCCCCTCTTCCTCTCTGAAGGAGAACAATGAGAATCAACATTATGCATGCAACAACATGCACAACAGCTAAAAATACATACAATTTAGGAATACCTCTTTATCTTTAGATTAGAATTTTACGACCTTAATAAATTTTTCAACATCCAGACTCGCCCCTCCAACAAGGGCACCATCTATATCCGGCTGACTCATAAGGTCAGCTATATTATCCGGATTGACGCTTCCCCCGTAAAGGATCATCGTCTTCCCGGAAACATCTGTCCCATGAATCTCTGTTATCATGTTTCGAATAAAACTATGTACTTCCCCAGCCTGATTAGGTGTAGCCGTCCTACCCGTACCAATAGCCCAAACCGGTTCATAAGCGATAATTATCTGCCTTATATCATCAGACGCAAGATCAATCAATCCATCTTTCAGCTGTTTTTGAATAACGGCAAACGTCTTTCCCGATTCCCTCTCATCCAACGTTTCCCCTATGCAGAATATTGGCCTCAGGTTGAACTTCAGGGCAATTTTTATCTTCCGATTTATGTCGCCATCGCTCTCATTAAAAAGGGCCCGGCGTTCAGAGTGGCCTATTATAACATACTTACAGCCAACATCAACCAACATCACGGCGGATACTTCACCTGTATACGCCCCTTTTTCGTCCCAGTGAAGATTCTGGGCAGAAAGATGAATGGCAGATTCCCTCAACACTTCCGCTACAGGATAAAGTGATGTAAATGGCGGTGCAATTACGATATCGCTGTTAGCAGATTCGGAAATTTTGCCAATCAGCTGATGTGCAAAATCGACAGATTCCTCGACCGTTTTATGCATTTTCCAGTTTGCAACCATACAGGGTTTTCTCATTTCACAGTCTCCAAAGAAGGTATCTATTCTGTCTGCTCAACCATATCCATGTCAAAAAATTTAGTCAACACTTTTATTGCGAAGTTATTCCTGTTCACCATAATGTCATCAAGTTAGGCTCACTGCTATTTTAGCAAACCGCTTTTGTTTCCCCTTGGAAAGAAAGCGTTACCGTTCGGTTCACAACGGACTTCTCGCTTTTGTTCCCCCCGGTTAAAACAAAAAAAACTTGACAATTATCGAGAGTTGTGATTAAGAAACCGCTGTTTTAACTCAGGGGTTATGAAGGACTTTCTTAGTGCGATCACACAGAGAATTGAGATATCAAAATATATTTTACAGATATTTGCAAGCCGTTATTTTAAGTTGGCATTAGTTTAGTTTAACCGGGTCAATCTTTATTTGCTCGGTTTTTCAGTTTTTAATTTAAGGATCTTCCTAATGAGGTAATTGGCAATGGTAAACCTTGATTATACGATCTTCATTCAAATGTTTAATTTCCTCTTCCTGATTTTCTTATTGAATATCTTCCTCTATAAATCAATCCTGAAAATAATCGGCAAGAGAAATCAGCAGCTTCAAGATTCTGATGAAGAAGTAAAGAAGCTCAATCAGACCATTGAACAAAAAATGGCTGAATACGAGGAAAAGGTTCGCCAAGCAAGGCTCGAAGCAATTGGTCAGAAGAATGAAATAGAGCAGGCGGGATCTGAGGTAGGCGGGAAAATAATCGAGGAAGCAAAAAGTAAAATCTCACAGATGATTCAAGAACTCCATGGAAAGATAGAAAAGGAAATGGACGAGGCGAGAGATTTCTTGAGAAAACAGTCCCTGAATACGTCGATTGAGATTGCTGAAAAAGTGTTGGGAAGGAGCATTCAATGAAAGAATTGTTTTCAACAAATCTATACAAACGACCTTTCGTACGTTCCCTGCTACCCGCTTTGATGATTCTGATTGTAACTTCCTCAATGGTTTACGCTTCAGGAGGGTCTGGTGAAGGCTCCGATCATGGAGGACAATTGCTCGACTTTGGATGGAGGGTTATAAACTTTATTATATTTGTCGGACTTGCTTACTGGCTGTTTAAAGACAGGATAAAGGAATTTTTCTCCGGAAGGCGGGCAGACATCAAACTTTCTCTGGAAGAAGCAATGGCCGCAAAGGAGGAAGCTGAAAAGAAATTTAAAGAGTACTCCGCTAAACTGGACAAGGCTACAGAGGAGATTAATGAAATCTCTGAGATGATACGGGCACAGGGATTGGCAGAAAAGGAAAAAATTATTGAAAATGCCAAAATAGCTGCTGAGAGAATGAAAGATGATGCCCAGTCCAGAATTGAACAGGAGACCAAGAAGGCTAAAAGTCAATTAAGGGCTGAAGCGGTTGAACTTTCCATTCAAATGGCTGAAGAAATTCTAAAAAAGAACGTTAGCAAAAAAGATCACAAAAATATAGTTGAAGATTATCTGAAGAGTATTTCTTCTCAAACTCGTTCAGGACAGACGGACACTTAAACGCGTGTAAACTTTCTTATGATAGGGTGGTGAAAAAATTGATTGGTAGTGGTATTGCAAAGCGTTATGCAAAGGCCTTCTTTAATATAGCCAGAGAAGGAGACAACTACGAAAAGTACTACAGTGAATTGAAAAGTTTTTCGTCTGTACTTGAGGAAAACGAAAACCTGAAGGAATTTTTAGCTAATCCCATTTTTGACCAGAGCGACAAAAAGGCTATCATCGAAGAAGTGTTAAAAAGTTTTGACATTTCAGATATGACCGCTAATTTTCTTAAGCTGCTGGTAGATAAGCGGAGGATTGATATTCTTCCCGACATTGAAAGTTGTTATCGGGAATTTATTGACAGCACCCTCAAGAAGGTAAGGGCTGACATTAAAACAGCTTTTCCTTTATCCACGGAATTATCCGAAAGTATTAAGAACAAATTAGAAGAGCTTACCGGTAAGGCGGTCGATGTGACTATTGAGGATGATTCAACTCTTCTGGGTGGTGTTGTTGTAAGGATTGGTGATACTGTCTACGATGGAAGCATAAAGACTCAATTGAACAACATAAGGAATCTCTTGGGGGAGGATATATAGATGGGAAGAATCAGGGCAGAAGAAATAAGCGAAATAATTTCCAGGCAGATAAAGGATTATGAGAAAAAACTTGATGTAAGCGAAACCGGGACTGTTCTGTCCGTCGGGGACGGCATTGCGCGAATCTATGGAGTGGAGAACGCAATGGCAATGGAACTACTCGAATTTCCCGGCGGGTTATTAGGAATGGTTTTGAACCTGGAAACCGATAATGTCGGTGTTGCCATCCTCGGACAGGATACGCACATCAAAGAAGGAGACATCGTCAAAAGGACAGGCAAGATTGCCCAGGTTCCTGTCGGGGAAGGCGTATTGGGCCGAGTTGTTGATGGAACCGGTGCACCGATAGACGGAAAGGGACCCATTGAAACGACTGAATTTAGAAGAATAGAAATGATCGCTCCCGGTGTTATCCAGCGTCAGCCGGTTAATGAACCTATGTATACGGGGATAAAGGCTATTGATGCCATGACCCCTATCGGACGAGGACAGAGGGAGCTCATCATCGGTGACAGACAGATAGGAAAGACCGCCGTCTGTATCGATGCCATAATAAGGCAAAAGGATACTGGTGTTAAGTGTATCTACGTTGCCATCGGCCAAAAAAAATCAACGGTGGCTCAGGTTGTGGAGGCTTTGAGAAAAAATGATGCGATGGATTATACCTGTGTAGTTTCGGCTTGTGCCAGCGATCCGGCTACACTACAGTATATCGCCGCATACTCCGGATGCAGCATGGGCGAATATTTCCGGGATAAGAAACAGGATGCCCTCATTATCTATGATGATCTCTCAAAACAGGCGGTTGCCTACAGGCAGATATCTCTTCTCCTGAGAAGACCTCCGGGTCGTGAGGCATTCCCGGGAGATATTTTCTATAATCACTCAAGACTTCTGGAACGTTCTGCAAGGGTGAGTGAAGAGTTAGGGAGTGGTTCCCTGACTGCTCTACCGATTATTGAGACCCAGGCAGGAGACGTTTCCGCCTATATCCCCACCAACGTCATTTCCATTACAGACGGTCAGGTCTACCTTGAACCGAATCTCTTCTTCTCCGGTGTACGGCCTGCGATCAATGTGGGACTGTCGGTCTCGAGAGTGGGGGGTGCCGCCCAGGTAAAGGCCATGAAACAGGTTGCAGGAACCCTGAAACTTGACCTTGCCCAATACAGAGAGCTGGCGGCTTTCACCCAGTTTGGAAGTGATCTCGACAAGGCAACACAGGCTCAGCTGGCAAGGGGAGCCAGATTGGTTGAGATATTAAAACAACCTCAGTACCACCCATTGCTTCTGTCGGAACAGGTGATTATTCTCTATGCGGGGGCCAGAGGCTTCCTGGACAAATATGAAGTTGAACAGTTAAAGGAATACGAAATTCAACTTTCAAGTTTTATGAAGAGTAAGCACCCTGAAATTATGACTGAGATAGATGATAAAAAGATAATAAGCCCGGAACTGGACAAAAAGATGACCGATGCCTTGACCGAGTTCGATTCCGTATTCATTACCGAGTAGATATTATCCAGTAAGGAGTAAATATTAATGGCCGCATTAAGCGATATTAAAAGAAAGATTGTGGCGGTTGACAAAACCAGACAGATAACAAAGGCCATGAATGCCGTAGCTGCCTCAAAATTTAAGTTTGCTCAGCAGAAAATGGAAAATTTCAGACCCTATGCAAGCAAGTTTATGGAGGCACTCAACAGTCTTGCTCTCCGGGTAGATTCTTCCTCCCATCCGCTTCTGGCAGTACGAGAGCCTAAAAGAATCAAAATAATCTGCATGACATCGGACAGAGGCCTCTGTGGGGGGTTTAATACAAATACAATCAGGGCCACAGGGAGATTTGTCAAAGAAAAAGTGGATGAGGGCAAAGAAGTTTCGTTAATCGCCGTCGGTAAAAAGGGGAGAGATTCCCTCAGGAAAAAGTTAAATGTTGTAGCCGGATACACGGATGTGTTCGGAAAAATTGACATGAGTCTCTCCGCCAAAATCGGAGAAGATGTCATACCCTCTTTTATCGCCGAAGAATATGATGAATTATATCTGATCTTCAACGAATTTTTTAATGTAACTATCCAGAGACCGATGGTCGTGAGGTTGCTTCCCCTACCATCTGTCGGTAAAGAGATGGAAGTAGAACCCGAAAAAAAGGTTGATTATATCTATGAACCGTCCGAAGAAGTTTTGTTAGAACGGCTTCTTCCAATGTATCTTAGAGTTCTTATTTACAGGGCGCTTTTAGAAACGTCAGCCGGAGAGAACGGCGCACGGATGGCAGCTATGGACAATGCTACCAATAACTGTGATGAAATGATCGACACTCTTACGCTGAAATACAATAAGGCAAGGCAGTCGGCTATTACCGCTGAGTTGATGGATATTGTAGGGGGTACGGAGGCGTTGGCAGCCGGATAAAAGCCAGGACTTAAGTCTTGCCCCGGCACCGTAAAAATTGTCACTTTAGTTTTTAACCTTATTTGAGGAGAAAAATATTATGAATGTAGGAACTATCGCACAGGTAATCGGCCCGGTTATTGATGTACTATTTGAAGAGGGGAATCTGCCAAGTATCAGGAACGCCATTATGATATCCAATCCGGCAATCAATGACGAGGAGGACAATCTGGTCGTAGAGGTAGCACAGCATCTTGGTGACAACGTGGTAAGATGTATTGCGATGGATATAACAGATGGCCTGGTAAGGGGTATGCCAGCAAGGGATTCAGGCAGTCCGATCATGGTACCTGTGGGGCAAGCATGTCTCGGGAGGATACTCAATGTTGTCGGCAGGCCTGTCGATGGTTTAGGTCCTGTAGAGTCAAAAATATATATGCCCATACATAGGGAAGCCCCCACGTTTTTGGAACAGGATACATCAGTGCATGTCCTGGAAACAGGGGTTAAGGTTATCGATCTGCTCGTACCTTTTCCCAGGGGAGGAAAGATGGGGATGTTCGGAGGTGCAGGCGTTGGTAAGACCGTTGTCATGATGGAAATGATTCATAATATCGCCATGCATCACGGAGGTATCTCAGTATTCGGCGGTGTGGGCGAACGGACGAGAGAAGGTAACGACCTCTATCTGGAGATGAAGGAATCCGGGGTTCTCGAAAAGGCAGCGTTGGTCTATGGCCAGATGACAGAACCCCCTGGAGCGAGGGCACGTGTCGCGCTTACGGCGCTGGCAGCCGCTGAATATTTCAGGGATGTGGAAGGGCAGGATGTGCTCCTCTTTATCGATAACATATTCAGATTTACCCAGGCAGGTTCTGAGGTATCGGCACTTCTCGGCAGGATGCCTTCAGCGGTCGGATATCAGCCAACCCTCGCCACAGACCTCGGAGAACTTCAGGAGAGAATTACATCAACCGATAAGGGTTCAATTACAGCAGTCCAGTGCGTGTACGTTCCCGCTGACGACTTGACCGACCCGGCACCCGCAACCACCTTTGCCCATCTGGACGGTACCGTTGTTCTCTCAAGACCGCTTGCCGAGCTGGGAATCTATCCCGCAGTCGACCCGCTTGATTCAACTTCCCGCATACTCGATCCGAATGTGCTCGGTGAAGAACATTACATGGTGGCAAGAGAAGTACAAATGACCCTGCAGAAATATAAAGATCTCCAGGATATTATAGCAATCCTCGGTATGGATGAGCTTTCCGATGAGGACAAAGTGACCGTGTCAAGGGCAAGGAAGATCCAAAGATTCCTTTCACAACCATTTTTCGTCGCCGCTCAGTTTACCGGTACGGATGGTAAATTCGTCTCTGTTCCCGACACAGTAAGAGGTTTTAAAGAAATCCTCGAAGGAAAGCATGATGACCTTCCTGAGCAGGCCTTCTATATGGTTGGTGGCATTGAAGAGGCGATCGCAAAAGCAGCGGAGATTGCAGCATAACTTAGTTGGAGGTTTTATAGATGGCTGATGAACTGATGCTCGAGATTGTTACACCGGAGCAGATGGCGTTTAGCAGTGAGGTTTCTGACGTAACGATACCCGGCAGTGAGGGCGAATTTGGCGTATTTGTAGGACATGCAGCGCTTTTGAGTGCAGTTAATTTTGGTGAACTCCAATATACGAAAGACAACAAAAAGACACGTTATGCCGTCAATACGGGTTATGCCGAAGTGACTTCACACAAAGTAACGGTCCTTGTGGAATCTGCTGAACGGTCAGATATGATCGATAAAGAACGGGCAAAAAAAGCGAAGGAGATCGCAGAGCAAAAGATATCCAAGATGTCCAAAGATGACCCAGATCATGAAAAAATAAAAATTGCGTTAGAAAGAGCGGAAAAAAGGCTTAAGATAGCAGAAAACACTTAGATAATTGACCGGGAGCGCACCCCCGCAAGCCCCGCCTTGTAGGCGGGGTAAGGAGCGCAATATAAAACATATTCCTTACCGTGAAGCCCAGCCCATAGGGCGGGGTTTCACATTTAGGCGGGAAGAAATTTTGAGGCAAATTATTTGTTGCATTCAGGCGATTAAATTGCTACAAATTCACTGCCTCGCAGGGAAACAAAAAAACAAACCAAGGAAGTGCGTGGCATCCTTGGTTTGTTTTTTTGTTTTTTATGTTGTTATATAATCTATACAGGAGTTGTTTTATGGTGCAAGAAAAAAGATTATTGATAACTACATTAATGTTCACGTTTCTCTGTATTCTGTTTACACTTATTCTCTCAAATCCCTGTATGGCAAGCAGCGCGCATGAAGCGGCAGCCCATCACGGAACTGACATCGGAAAAGTTCTGCCTATCTGGTCAATTATCCCCTTCGTCGGGATATTACTTTCCATCGCAGTATTGCCACTTCTAGCGCCCCATTTCTGGCACGCTCACTTTGGCAAGATATCTGCCTTCTGGGCGCTGGGCTTTGCAGTTCCCTTTCTCTTTATTTATCATGGCATAGCGATATACGAAATTCTTCATATATACATTATTGACTATATCCCCTTTATAATCCTTCTCTGGGGGCTCTTCACCATTGCAGGCGGCATCGTCGTCAGAGGTTCTTTCAAGGGAACTCCCATCGTCAACACAATAATGCTTCTGTTGGGAACGATACTGGCCTCATGGGTTGGAACGACAGGGGCCGCCATGGTTATGATACGCCCTGTTTTAAAAGCAAACGCTGATCGAACGCACAAAGTACATGTTATCTGTTTCTTCATATTTCTTGTGGCCAACATAGGAGGTTCCCTGACTCCTCTCGGAGATCCGCCGCTATTTCTGGGTTTCCTCCATAATGTTCCATTCTTCTGGGTCACAACAGGAATATTCCCCCATATGGTTACCGCTTCTGCAATTCTTTTAGCCCTCTTCTTTATCGTCGACAGCTTCTATTACAGAAAAGAGAAGAAACAAACTCAACACTCTCAAGATACTGAAGAGAAAACTCCCATAAAAATTGAGGGTATATACAACCTTCTTTTTCTCGCAGGTGTCATCGGTTCGGTTCTCATGAGCGGTTACTGGAAAGCAGATTATGTCAGCATACTTGGCGTCAAATGGCATTTCCAGAATATTGCAAGAGATGTAATGATTATCATAATGGGGATGCTCTCCCTCTTCCTTACGCCAACCAGACTTCGTGAAGCCAATGAATTCAGCTGGTTTCCGATTCAGGAAGTGGCAAAGCTTTTTGCCGGTATCTTCATGACAATTATTCCAGCCCTGGCGATTCTGAAGGCAGGAAACGAAGGTGCCATGGCAGGTCTTGTTGCAATAGTAAAAGATCCTATTCACTATTTCTGGGTAGCGGGCGCTCTCTCTTCATTCCTGGACAATGCTCCGACTTACCTTACATTCTTCAATCTTGCGCTGGGGAAACTCGGGTTAACGGAAGCTATGGTGCCGGGCGCGCTGGCTGCAAATACCATCACGTTAAATCCCGTATTTGTCAGTTACTTGAAGGGAATTTCGGCCGGTGCTGTTTTTATGGGCGCAAATACCTATATTGGCAATGCACCGAACTTCATGGTGAAATCGATAGCGGAAGAAGCCGGTATAAACATGCCGAGCTTCTTCGGATATATGTTTAAATACTCAATTCCTATTCTTATCCCAATCTTTATCTTGGTAACTTTTATTTTTTTCTAATATAATGAAGGTTTTATCGGATATTAGATTGTCGTTAATCTAAGGAACAGTATAAGCGCTCCTTAAAGTAAAGCTCCCAGCCCACAGGGCGGGGAGCTTTACTTTTATAGCTGTAATTTTAACTCTTACCCTCTATATCACTTATGGAAATATCAATGACTTCAAACTCCCTTACACCTCCCGGTGTATTGACACTGACTACGTCACCTATTTCTTTCCCGATGAGCCCCTTTCCGATAGGAGAAGTAACTGAAATTTTGTTCTTATTTGCATCGGATTCAAAAGGGCCAACAAGGTGATATTGAACAACCTCTTCTGTATTGACGTCTTCGATGGTGACAGTTGTTCCAAAAACGACCCTCTCCGCGGTGAGATCTTTAGGATCAATAATGATTGATGTGGCAAGATTATTTGTTATTTCCTGTATCTTTCCCTGAATGAATGCCTGCCTCTCTTTGGCTGCTTCATACTCGGCATTTTCTGATATATCACCATGGGCTCTGGCTTCTTCAATCTCTTTTATATTCTCAGGTACGACAACTTTTTTTAAATGTCCTAATTCCTTTTTTAATCTTTCAAAACCCGTTCTGCTAATCGGAACCTTATCCATAAAATCTCCTCTATGAAAAATTGTTATGCCATCATATAAACCAGTCTGGGCAAGTGTCAAGAAGATTCACCCTGCCCGGCAGAAAAACAACATAATTATCTTTTTACTTGCTTTTTCCGTCTAAATATACTATAGCGAACCCCAATTACATGGGGGGAAATGAAGTGAGTTACTTTCGAATTGCAAAGAGCAGCAGACATAAACCGGTATTCCTTTTATTTTTAATTGCGTCTTTTATGGTTTTTTTCTGGTATTTTCCTACAGCACTAAATGCCGAAGAAAGTAGCTGTGTATCCTGTCATACCAGTGCAAAAAAGCTTATTGAAATAACCAGAGCCATTGAGGCATCAAAACCAGAGGCAGCATGTGAACCAATTGAACCCAAGGGGGAGGGGTGAGGAGGATCTGTGGCTCCGTTGGAGTCATATGAAAAGCTGCTCGTAGACAGCGACTTCCTCGAGAAAGATTGTCATGGCGAGATTTCCTGTAATACCTGTCACGGTGGCAACCCGGAAGATAACAACTGGGAAACCGCCCACAAAGACTTGATAAAAGATCCGTCATATCTTAATACCTCTGAAAGTTGCGGCGAATGTCATGAAGAGATCGTAGAAAAAAATAAGACCAGCCTCCATATTACATTAGCCCCTTTCAACAACAAGATATATCTCAGAGCAAATTCGGATAAAGATGTACGTGAAAAAATCGATAACGCCATGGGAAACCACTGCATGGGCTGCCACAGTAGCTGCGGCCAGTGCCATGTCAGTCGACCGTCATCTGTAGGGAAAGGATTTATTGAAGGACATTTCTTTAAGAAGACTCCACCTGTTAAAACCAACTGTACTTCTTGCCATGGAAGCAGGATCGGAAAAGAATTCTTTGGTGAAAATGAAGGCATATCTGCAGATGTTCACCACGGCGAGCATGGGTTGGGGTGCAAGGATTGCCATTCCGGGGAAGAGATGCATGGAAGCGGCGAAGCTCACTTTGACAGATATGAAGTTGCAAATCGAGCCAAATGCGTAAACTGCCACACCGGAGAAGGCGACGATAACCCGGGCCATGTGATTCATAAAGATAAGGTAAGTTGCCAAGTCTGCCATTCTGTTTCCTATAAAAACTGTTTTAACTGCCATGTTGCCAAGGATAAGACAGGTAATCCCTATTTTGAAAGCGATCCATCAGTTATGGCTTTTAAAATTGGTCTGAACACAAAAACGACAGAGGAAAGACCTGAAAAATACGTAACCGTACGACATATCCCGGTGAATAAAGAGTTGTTTGATTTTTATGTCAAGGGTGGATTGACAAATTTCGATAATGCACCGACCTGGAAACTTGCTACTCCGCACAATATTCAGCTCTCAACTCCACAAAATGAGAGTTGTATCTCATGTCACAATAACGCTAAACTTTTCCTGAGGAAGCAAGATGTGAGGTCTCAGGAAATCTCAGCCAATAAGAATGTCATTGTTCCTGATAAATCTTCCCTTTTTGACCGACATGACTGGTTATCACAGGCAGAGCTCCACCTAACAAAGGTAGGTTGTCTGACCTGCCATAAACCGTCACTGGAAGCGCCTATCAAAGATTGTAAACAATGCCATTCAGATAAGAGTATCCTTTTAACAAAAGAAGAAGGTGCTCCGAAAGAACCTGCGATGAGCTGGAATTTCACAAACAAGAAACTTATGGAAAAGGGTGCCTATGTTGTGGGCAGCAACAGGATCCCGGCTATCGATATTATCGGAATCCTGATAGTAGTTCTCACTTTTGCGGGATGTCTTACACATGGGGCACTGCGCTTTATCACCAGAAGGAGAAAATAGGAAGATGTCTGAAAAAATGTATTTACATCCATTAACTGAGCGAATATGGCACTGGATACATGCCATTCTGATCATATTGCTCATATTATCAGGAATGCAGATACACTGGCCTGATGCATTAAACCTTTTTGGGAGTTTTTCTAATGCGATAACTGTTCATGAGTGGTCCGGAATATTTGTGGTTCTCGATTTCTTGCTCTGGCTATTTTACAATTTGATCTCAAAACGGGTTTCCCATTACATACCGAGAAAAAAGGATATCTATCCGGGTATTCCTAAGCAGGCGAGATTTTACGCTTACGGGATATTCAAGAACGAGCCGCATCCTTACAGCGCATCTGAAGATAACAAGTTCAATCCGCTGCAGAAGATGGCGTATTTCAAGTTTATGTTCCTTATGATGCCTATCTTATTAATCAGCGGCATCGTCTATTTATTTCCTTCGTTATTTGCGTCTTTCATCATTGTTATCGGCGGCTTAAAAGTGTTGGCAGTTATTCACTTCATTATGGCAATCATTTTTGCCGCTTTCCTGGTTGCCCACCTTTATTTAGCCACCACCGGTCATACTGTTTTTGCTGATTTTATTTCCATGATTACCGGGTATGCGGAAAAAGAAGAGCATTAACAACTGATGACTAAAAGAAAATGGCCTGAAAAATGGGGAATAGCTGAAAACTATTCCCCATTTTAGTTAAGCTATGACGGTTATTAATTTACTCCACAGGATAACCAGCCTTTAACCAGGCCTTCCAACCTCCAGCCATACTGACCGCATTTTTATATCCCATTTTACCTAATGAACAGGTACTAAGACATGATCGTCCCCCTGACTTGCAATAACAAATAATATAGGTTGCCTTATTGGGAATTTCTTTGGCAACTGTGAATTCCAAAAGTCCTCTTGGTATATTGATTGCCTTTGGAAGATGTCCACTTTTGAACTCCTTGTCTGTCCTGCAATCAAGAATTATCGCTTTACCGGAATCTATTGCAGCCTTGGCTTCAGCAACTGAAATCTCTTTTACAGTCTTCTTTGCCTCATTCACAAAATCCTTCGCGGTCATATCGGCAAAGGATAAAGCAGAAAGAGAAAAGAACAAAACCACAGCGAAAAGGAAAACTAAACTTCTTTTAATTACATCTTTACTCATAACCTAAATTACCTCCACGAATTTTAATTTGTAATA
>CAYVXX010000002.1:0-9002 GCA_964454305.1 uncultured Syntrophales bacterium
TTAAATCACCGGACAGTCACATGCCCGACGTATTTTTTCACGTACTCCTTCATGGCCTCGAAGTCTTTATCTGAATAGGTAGGTTTCTTTAAAAGTTTTTCATCAAGGGATTTTGAGGGGACAAATTTCTGGAGGACATAACGGCGGGCATCTTTTATCGTTCCTGCTATTTTTCGCAGATCATTTTTGTTAAGAAGAGATTTTACGACTGTTGTACGAAACTCATATTCTACGCCTGAATCCATAATCATTTTGATACTCTGTTTGATTCCGGCAGGCTTTATATCAGACTTTGTAATCTCACGATATCTCATTAGAGGGGCTTTCACATCCATAGCAATATAATCTAAAAGCCCCCGGTCGATCAATTTTTTCAGCATTTCAGGGTGCGACCCATTCGTGTCTATCTTGACCAGATAGCCCATTCCCTTAACACGCTCAATAAAGTCAAGCAGGTCCGGCTGTAGCGTCGGCTCACCCCCTGTAATGCTCAAGGCATCAAGTATGCCCTTTCTTTTTTCTAAAAAGGAAAATATTTCTTTTTCCGGAATACAATCATGATAAAGAGCTGGATCTACGAGCTCCGGATTATGACAGAATGGACACCTGAAATTACACCCCTGAACAAACAGAACAGCACATATCTTTGCCGGATAATCTATCAGAGAAACTTTCTGCAGACCGCCAATATCCATATCCTAAAAATTGAATGTCTTTCTTATTTTAAACTCTTCCTGCTTCCCTTTGTTCCACTGTTTCACAGGACGCAGATAACCCACCACACGTGAATATACCTCACATGCTTCTCCACACCTGGAACACGTTTCATGTTCCCCGCCCAAATATCCGTGAGTCGGGCAAATACTGAAAGTAGGGGTGAAGGTGAGATAGGGCAAATGGTACTTTTCACAAATTTTGCGCACAAGCACCTTAACCGATTCAGGATTATCAATCTGTTCACCGGCATACGTGTGAAAAACAGTCCCGCCTGTATATTTTGTCTGGATGCTATCCTGCAGGTCGAGCGCCTCGAAGACATCATCGGTGAAATTCACCGGCAGCTGAGTAGAATTAGTATAAAATGCGGACCCTCTTTCTCCTCCGTTTCCATTCTCATTCGCGCATATTATGTCAGGATATTTTTTCCTGTCTATTTTTGCCAGACTGAAGGATGTTCCTTCAGCGGGAGTAGCTTCAAGATTATAGTTGTTTCCTGTCTCTTTCTGAAACTGGACCAACTTGCCTCTCATGAAATCCAGAACCCTCCGGGTAAACTCCTGCCCCTCTTGATCCCCGATACTCTTTCCGAGCAGATTCAAACAGCCTTCATTCATCCCCACCAGCCCGATGGTCGAAAAATGATTTTTCCAGTATTCATTAAAACGTTCCTTTACACTTCTCAGATAATATTTCGTATAAGGATAGAGGTCCCCATCGGTAAACTTCTCTAAGATTTTCCTTTTTATCTCCAGACTCTCCCTGGCAAGTTCCATCATCTTTTCCAGGTGTATCACAAATTCGTTCTCTGTCTTGCTCACATAACCGATCCTCGGCATATTGATAGTAACCACTCCGATAGACCCCGTCAGCGGATTTGACCCGAAGAGACCGCCACCCCTCTTTTCGAGGTCTCGGTTATCAATTCTTAATCTGCAACACATGCTCCTTGCGTCTTCCGGATTCATATCTGAATTGATAAAGTTAGAAAAATAGGGTACACCATATTTAGCCGTCATTTGCCAAAGACCTTTTAGGTTTTCACTCTCCCAGTCAAAATCTTTAGTGACATTATAAGTAGGAATAGGAAAGGTGAAGACCCTCCCCTTGGCATCTCCCTCCGACATCACTTCCAGAAATGCCCTGTTGAAATGATCCATCTCCTCCTGAAAATCCTGGTAAGTTTCTTTTTGTACCTTACCACCGATTATCACATTTTGATTCGCGTAATATTTCGGAACGGTCACGTCCAGTGTGACGTTCGTAAATGGCGTCTGAAATCCAACCCTCGTCGGCACATTGATATTAAAGATAAACTCCTGCAGGGCCTGTTTCACCTCTTTATAGCTCAACTCATCATACCTGATGAACGGCGCCAGAAGGGTGTCGAAACTTGAAAAGGCCTGGGCGCCTGCAGCCTCCCCCTGAAGCGTATAGAAGAAGTTAACGATTTGTCCCAGTGCGCTGCGGAGGTGTTTTGCCGGTTTACTCTCTACCTTTCCCGATACCCCTTTAAATCCTTCCATCAAAAGATCAAAAAGATCCCAGCCTACACAGTAAACGGAAAGTATGCTTAAATCATGAATGTGAAAGTCTCCCTCTGTATGCGCAGTTCTGATCCCCGGCGGGTAAATTTCGTTCAACCAGTAAACCTTACTAACTTCGGAGGAGATGTAGTTATTCAATCCCTGCAGAGAATAATCCATATTACTATTCTCGTTAATCTTCCAGTCGGTCTTCTTCAGATACTGATCGACAAGGTCAACTTCCATCTTATTGGCGATTTCCCGAAGTCTCGCATGCTGATCACGGTAGATTATATATGCCTTGGCTGTCTTACGATATGGGGAAGAGAGCAGAACCTCTTCAACAATATCCTGTACATCCTCCACCCCCATTACCTTGCCGTCGAAAAGCTTTTCTGCCAGGTTCAGGGCTTTCAGGGTCAGCTTCCTTGGTATCTTAACATCGTCGAATTCACCAGCAGCCGCCCCCGCACTCGCTATGGCGTTGGTAATCTTGTCGGCATTAAACTTTACATACCTTCCATCTCTCTTTCTTATTTTAGTATGCATGAGACTTTTACCCCCGCCTTAATATATATTTCTCCACAAGATATTGTGGCGTTTCCTGATAGTAATACCATATATTGTGCATTGCAAGAAAAAACTTGGAAGATTTTTTTAACCGGTACAATCTAAAGGGATTCAGAATACTTACGCAGGCATTACATCCTAAAGAATACATGGCACCCACCGGCGAGAATGCAACCCGAATGGTTTTTTTATGACAGATGTTGTAAAAAAATCAGCAAGATAACGTTGTGGCGCTCCCCGCGTACGAGACTGTGTAATAATTCCTTTTTTTGTCATTTCGAGCAAAGCGAGAAATCTTAATGCTTAATAAATTTAACATGTTAAGATTCCTCACATTCGTTCGGAATGACATTCCACCCTATTACGACACAGCCTCTGCAGGGCGGGGCTTGCGGGGACGCTCCCTGTCAGAAAGTTTTGCCCGGCAGTGAGGTCTTTCGACTCACAGCAAGCATGCGATGATTCATGAAACCATAGTCACCTTTATACCGGTGGGGGGAAAAGTCGGTATGAATACTGGCGCTTTCGAACCCGACCTGTTTCAGCAATGCCATAAGATCCTGGGATTTATAAAGACGTATCGAGTAAGTGCGGTCACGGATCAAACCCTCCTGTTTGCTCAGAACGATCTCACGGGCATATACAGTGTTGCCCTCCATTTTGCGCTGTCGGCAGACCACAATATCCTCAACAATCTCATGCCACGCTTTAGGATTGAAGGATTCCTTAACGACGTTCCCATCAGTTACATCAATCAGCAGCCAGCCATCAGGGGAGAGGATACGGTATGCCTCGTCCAGAATTTGTCTGTCGGCGGCAGGTTCAGGGATATAACCGAGGGAATTACCCATAATGATCACGTGGTCAAAGCTCTCGTCGGGGAGTCCGGTACTCCTCGCATCGCCCTGTATGAAATCCATAGTGTAATTATACTTTACGGCATGCTCCCTGGCGTGATCAACAAGATAAGCGGAATAGTCCAGCAGGGTACATCCGGTAAAACCCCGCGCACATAATTCCAGGCTGTGGCGTCCGTGGCCGCCGCAGAGATCCAGAATCCTGTGTTCAGGCTGGATCGGTAGCAGCTCACAAATGAGGTCGACTTCACGGCATGTGATGTCTTCATCACAGACCGAACGGGCATCGGTAAGGAGATAAACCTCATCAAACATGGTTTTCCACCAGTCAGCGTCTACCTTGATCCTCATGATAGCTCCTAACTGTCACTAAAACTGAACAGTCCGTCCGAGGCAATAACCGCCGGCGCACCCCCCCAGGGCTGCAAGCGTGCGATGTCAAGCTCTTCTTCTTCAATATTTACAATGTTGTCCAGTTCACCGGACAGCCACATCTTTTCCAGTGTCAGGCAGTCCAGCCACAGGTCAGCACAATAACTTTTAAGGGATTCAAGCTGGTGTATGGTAATCAACCTCGGTCTTGAGGCAATCTTGATCGGACCGAGCAAATAGGTCAACTGGTGTTCTACGGCCATCTTTTTCTGCATTTCCACGACCTCAAAGAGATCTCCGTATTCCATACCTAAAATGGCTTCATTCATACGATCCACCGCCTCGCGAATACTTATATCCGACCGAAGTACGGCCAACGGCTGAACTCCACCGCCGCTTCCTACGTTAGTCGGCACACCACCAAACCGGCTCAAAAATCCGAACAAGCCTTTATCCCCCATCAAGCAACGGAAATCTGTCTGGCAGTATTCCAAAAAAATGCGTTCTTTCTCCAGATCCAATGCGGGTATATCCTCGGACCACAACTCGAGGGGAATCTTCTCCTGGACAATATAATTTCCCTCCTTCAGGGCTATCCCCACCGCCTCGTCAGCATCGTTATTGATCTTCCCGACCAGCACTCCTCTCCCGGAATAACCTCTCTCAGGTTTCAGTACCAGATTGTCCCAGTGCGAGCGTGTCCACTCGATCAGATCATCAATTTCTTCGCCTTTTGGCCCTTCGGTCCGGCGCTGGTGGAATTGACGTGTCCACGGAGTTCGCCGCACAATATCGGCATGAAACAGATCCCTCCGGGAACCGGTGATGACTTCAAACATGCTCTTTACATTAATGGGTTCGGTACCCCGGGGATTGATAACCCGCTTTTCCCGAACAGCCTGCAAAAGAGGGGTTAAATCGTGTTTGCGGTGTAGGGCCAGAAGTACGTCAGTATTAAAATCCATGAAAATCACTGAAACGGGCCGGTTGTGCCAGCATACCCGCCCACTTTTCAGTTCCAGTTCCTGAGGTGACATCAACGTCCCGGAAATTCCATCGACGGTGCTGAGAAATTCAGCCAGGTTCCTGTTTTCCGCCACACTCTCCAGGGTTTCCTCTTCGGCTACTACCGCAATCGTCCCCGGATTACTTCCCTCTCGATCCCGATGTGCCTGAACCAGCATCTCCATGAAACCATACACCGGAAATAACAGCGGATGATCAAAATCCAGATTCAGGCCAACCGGACATATTTCATTAATCCTCTTCCAGATTTCCTTGCCGATAATCTGGGTAATGCGCTGATAATCCCATCCGCCGGGGCTGCCCAGATTCCACTCAGAGTGATATCCCAAAAAATCTTTCAATCCTTCCTCCCGTCTCCTTTCATGTTACTTATATCCAGGGATTCTTCATGTAAAACTCCGTTCACTTTCTGCAATGAAAAGATGGCAGATACCAAACAAGAGCGGCAAGGATTCAATAATCCTGAAATCATGTGCCCGCAGCATCCTCTCCAGTTCCCCCGGTGTATGAAAGGATATAACCGAATCCCTCAAATAGTTGTACGTACCGGTTTTCCCGGAAATGCCTCCTCCGATGAGGGGGATTAACTTCTTCAGATGCATAAAATATATCTTTCGGACAAAGCGTATCTCCGGGACTGAAAGCTCAAGGATTGCAAGCCTCCCGCTTTTTTTGAGTACCCTTCCGGTCTCCCTGAAAAAACCTTCGACATCAGACATGTTTCTGATTCCGAATGCTACCATGGCATGATCGAAGGTACCTTCCTTAATCGGCATATTGCAGGCATCTCCCTCAACGGGAAAATACCGCCCATCGTATCCCTTTCTGGCTTTCTTTTTTACCGCAAGACGGAGCATCTCACCAGACAGGTCAATTCCCACCACGCGGCAGCCCTGATTTCCTCCCAATGCAAGCATAGCAAGATCACCCGTGCCGGTTGCGACATCGAGAATCGAATCCCCCTGTTTGATTCCGAGCCGGTCCAGTGTTTTACGTCTCCATTTAATATCGATAAAAAGGGAAAGGAGATGGTTGAGCACGTCATAGGTCGGGGCAATCCGGTCAAACATACCCTTTATAGTCTTGGGACTCTTATCCAATCTTCTTATCCCCCCGGCAGGTGCTAAAACGAAGATATCATTTTCCCGTATATGCAATACAGGAAATTTCCACCATGGCATCCATCGGCAATTTAGCAACCTGCATGGCCTGTCTCGCAGGTTTTATTTCGTGTGAAAACCTTGAAGCATATACCTCGTTTACAGCCCCAAAATCACCTATGTCTTTTAAGTAAACCTCACTCTTCACAACCCTGTCAAAACCGATGCCGAAGGCCTTAAGAATTGCTTCTATGTTATCCAGGACCTGACCAGCCTGTTTTTCAACCCCTCCCTCAACAAGTTTTCCTGTTGCAGGATTAATCGGAATCTGACCGGAAACAAATAAATACTCCCCGGCGGCAACTGCCTGAGAATAAGGCCCGATAGCCTGTGGCGCCTTTTCCGTCTCGACCTTTTGCAATAAACTGTTCATTTTTTCATCTCCTGAGCTTCTTGACATTTCAGCGAATTATCAAATGCTTACCTTTACTCTAATATCAGAAAAGAAAGCGAACTCGCAAGGAATAGTCTTACGTACTGATACTCATCAAGACAAAAACTATTTCAAAACCAGGTTGAAATCAATATAAAAATAATATAGGATATTCCGAGAAGGGAAAGATTCGATTTTTTGATCCGTGGGAGCATAAGGTGCAGCTATCCCACTAAGCTTACTAAGAGAAAGGATAATATTATGCTGAAGAAAATAATTTCTGCCATAGTTTCTTTGGTCTTTGCGCTGATTCCGGCTACCCTCTTGGCCCAGTCTCAGACCCACGCCGATGTTAAAAAGTGGAGCCCATCTGTGAAAAAGGCCAGGGCGAAGAGCCAGCGTGCTGTCACGGCAGACGGCCAGAAGGTGCTGGTGGATCAGCAGGGTAGGATGTATCTTTTGACCAAGGACGGTAAAAGATTCATGGTGGATCAGAACGGTAATAAAATCCAGGTGAATCAAGCCGGCAAAGTGATACCGATGCCTTCACAAAAAATTATCACGATACGGCTGGGGCCCGGCCCTATGGCCTAAAGGCTGACTTTTTCGGTTCATTGATGCTTTACACAACCGCGGGGAGGAATAGACTGTGGAAATTCAGATCGAGTATACTTCCCGCGGTTATTCTCTGAGCATCACCGGGCCGGCCTGGAACGCCGAACCTTGTGAAATTCGATTCCCTGAAGAAGTGTGGGCTAGCTTCCCGGCAAAAGAAACCATGCGGAACGAACTGGCCTACATAACAACCCTCGTCCCACCTTTGATTCTTAAACATCCCACGGTGTGGTACTCTACACCCAAGCCCCGGTTCCTGAATTTTTATGAGGAGTGTTTCGAACTGGCCATCCCCAATATGGTGGAACTGATTCCTGCCGAAGAATCCGGTGATATTCTTGAACGCTTCCGCTCCATATTACGCCACTTTCCCGGTGAGTCCACAAGGAAGGAGATGAAGCGCTTAGATTCCTGGAATCCCCGGCGGGTAATTCTGCCGTTTACTTTTGGGAAAGACAGTCTCCTTAGCCTGGCTACCCTGCGTAACCTTGGATATGAAGTCATACCGGTCAATATAGATGAGCGGGTCTTACCTCGATTCAAGGCCATGCGGGTCAGCTTAAAGAAACAGCTCGCAGAAGAATACGGCCTCACTTGCAGTTTAGTAGAAAATGAGATTCAATTGCTCTCGGATTGGCAGGTTCTCGAGCAACCTGTGACACGATTGCATCAAGTACACATTTTTTTTATCTACTTGTTCGCCATGATCCCTTTTTGCACATATTACCGTGCCCCCACCATCGTGCTGAGCAATGAATACGAGAACACTCTCAATACCGTGCATCGTGGCGGTCATCTCTCCCCTCATAAAATAATGCAAGGTCATATGATCTCTCAAAGGCTGGGACGTGTGGCCGAACAGTTTTCCGGCGGGCAGATTACGGCAGTCAACCTGATTGGCATACTGGATAATTTCTCCATACATCGAATTCTGCATGAAGAGTTTCCGGCTTACGGCAAGTATCGTGTCACCTGTAATATGGAGTTGAGTGAATATTCCCGTTGGTGTCACGATTGTTATCGGTGCGCGCAGCCTTTTATCTACTTCATGGCCCTAGGCCGCGACCCTTTCAGCATGGGTTTTGAAGCATCCATGCTGGAAGAGGACAAAAAGTCCCTTTACAGTCTGTTCAGACAAGCAATCCATCCAAAGGATGATTTCCATCGATTTGTTCGGGACGAAGAAAGCCTGGCTTTCCTCATGGCCCATCGCCGTGGCGCGAAAGGTCCCTTGATGGATTGCTTTGAAAAAGAGTTTTTGCGTGACACTGAGAAACGGGAAGCAAAACTTGAGGAAAAAATTTTCAGGCTTCAGGCAAAACCTGGCAGGAGTCGTGTCGAGCGAGAAGCTGCGGGATTGTATCAGGATTTTTTGGCAAAGTATCGTTTACGGAAAACAAGAAGCTGATTGTGACCGCGTTTGTGCCTATCCGCATATTGAACTGACCAGCGCACCGACAAAGTGCGTTATAACGATGACGACCAATGCAATGAATAAATGTTCCGAGATTACTCCCCAGGGTTTCACTTTTTGTTCTTTAGCCATATAGAAACTGAAAATTCCCAGTAGAGACAATCCCCAGACTATATTCACGATAATCGCTGTTGTGAGCGAAAATACCAGAACAGGAACAATAAAAGTTGTCGCGAAGACAAATTTTGATAAAAAGGTAGCGATTGTGGATTCCCATATTTCTTTCGTAGAGTGTGTATTTTCAGATTCTTCGGAGATGTGGATACCCAGTGCATCTGAAAACGCGTCGGCTATTGCTATTGTCAATATCCC
>CAYVXX010000002.1:9102-82004 GCA_964454305.1 uncultured Syntrophales bacterium
TTAAACATGCCCATAAGAAAACTTTCCCGCCACTCTTCACTGCTGTGAGAAGCTCTTGTTCTGACGGGAGTGCCTGTCTTGACTGCCCGATCCAGCTTGGACCATGACTCCACCATCTGGTGATGGTGCATAATCATATAACCGATGTATTGCGGGGAGTCTTTTGAAAGAAGAGACGTGCTGGACGGGGTATTAGAATATTTATCATCTTTCTTTACAAGGAGGTTCATCGCAGAAAAGGCATTGAGGAGCATTGTTACTCCTCTTTTGTCTACATTCAGTTTTTGTGCAACCTCCTCGCTTGTGAGCTGATTGCCGCCTATTGCCGTAAACAGATCGAGCTTAACACCGGCATGAAGGGTGCAGGATTTCCAGTAATTTCCGGATATTTCAAGTAGTTGACCTGGATTCCATTCTTGTGTGTCCATAACTGCTTTCCTTTTCAGTACACTAATCAAAAAAATCCTTTTCGTGATAGAAACCATCCGCAGAAGACAGCGACCAGCAGACCACCTATCGGGAGAATATAGTTGGTGACAAGGAGATCAAGAAAATCGACTTCCGGGGTACGTTCCGCGTCAATCTTCCCACTGACCTTTACCTTCTTTCATACGGGAAAAACACCACGATAATGCACCTATGAATATCAGCCACATAACAACTGTTGTAACTATTGCGCCTGTTGTCATTTCTCGTTCACCTCCTTGGGATCCCTTGTCCTGATTCGCTGAAATATAAAGCTGAGCCCCAGTGTTACTGCAAGTATTACCCATATCATAGAAGAAGCCCAGAGGGGGTATCCTCCATACGATTTAGACATGTCGGGCACAAGACCTCCATAAATTACAACAAAGAGCAAGCCGGCAGGAACAACAACCTTTATCACTACGTTGAACCACTTGCCAACCTTGATGTCCGATGTTTCATTCAAATGTTGTCTAAGCTTTTCAGCGCCAAATATCCAGCCAACGACAATAGTAGAGATAACTCCTGTTAGAAGCAGTCCGTAGAAGGAAACTGCCCTGTCAACTATATCCAGCCAGTAAAGGCCTCCGTTTGAGGTAAATAAAAGTCCGAGTAGAAAAGCGGTACCGGTAACGATCGCGGTGGCCTTTATCCTGCTTATGCCAAATTTGTCCATAAGAGGGCTGATTACACCGCCATAGGCGAGAAAGAACGCCGATGTCAAACCGAGAAGGAAAAGACAGAGGAAAAAGAGGACACCAAAAATCCCCTGTGTTGCCGGCAGCATGGATATCGCTACAGGGAACGTTATGAAGGCCAGTCCAATACTTGAAGTACTAACCTTATCAACGGGAATTGCCAAAGACTGCATTATAAATCCTACAATGCTAAACACGGCAAAACCGGCAAAGAAGCTGGTGGCACAATTGGAAAACGAAGTTATAAAGACATTATTAGTCACATCCGCTTTCTTCGCTGTAAAACTCCCATAGGCATACATTCCGGCCATACCGAGGGAAAGGGTAAACGCAATCTGACTGACTGCGGCAAACCATACATCCAAATTTCCCAGGGCGGCAAAGTCCGGAGTAAGGTAATAGTTGAGACCTCCAACGGCTCCAGGGAGGGTGAGGCCTCTCACAAGTATGACAACGAGTAAAATCCAGGGAATGATAACCGCCCACTGTGCTACCTTCCCAATTACCTTAGCTCCTTTAAACACGATAAGAAATATGGCTATCCAGGTAAGTGCAAGGAGTCCGACCAGAGGCCACTGCACACCGCCCAGCACATCCGGTCCCGAAGAAAGCCCTAAAACTGTTCCATAAAAGTACTGCTTGGCCCCTGCGGCTCCAGCTTTTCCTACACCCCAAGGCAGACCGAGAGAAACACCTGCATAATATAAAGACCAGGCCATTACGACGGTATAGTAGGTGTCTATCAAGAAAGCACAGAAAACCGCCCACCATCCAACCCATTCCCATTTCTTTCCCACTCCTTCAAATACACCGGGGACAGACCGCTGAAAGTACCTGCCCATGCCGAACTCTAACATGAGCCAGGGAATACCGATAACAATAAGACCAATCATCCAGGGTATCAGAAATGCCCCGCCCCCGTATTTATAACTCAGGTAGGGAAATCTCCAAAGATTACCCAAGCCGATGGCAGATCCAATCGCCGCAAATATAAGATACCGTCTACTGACCCATCTTTCTCTCTGCACAAGTTCTCTCCCTATTTGTATGTTGGTTCAGAAACCATGATTCTGTCTACGGAGATATAGAACCAGACATGGTATTCCCAAAACGATGTTTTTGTCTTTATTACTGGAGGTTACAATCAACCCTGTCCGGTGTGAGATGAACTACTGTCAGGTGATTACTGCCCAAACTCAGGCCGTCGAGAAGTGTGGCTAATTCCTCGCTCGTACCCTTAAAGCGCAGATCCAGCTCAAGCAGGCCGCCAGTTTTACTCCACCCTTCCTTCTTGCTGGTAACCACCCTGTCCAGAGTTTCAATGGTTGAGGTAGTCAGCTGGTATTGCTGGAAAGTTTTCACGCCAGTGATGTGCAGTTTAACAGGAGCGCCATTATTGAGATATTCTTGAAAGGATGTGGTGATGGTGTCTACCAGGTATTCGTTCACGGCCTTTCTGGCCGATATTCGAAGAGCCCGGGTAGCCCCCATCAGCGGGCTAATATGAGGGACAACCCCGTTTTTTACCACAGATCCCAACACGAGCCCGGTCTGGGTCTGGATGACTCTGACCTGCAGGCTGGCCTGAAGAGATTTCATGCCGGAACCAGGATAAGCCTCGCCGATATCCTGAACTACGGCTTTACCCAATATCAAATACTGGACCCCCGAGTGCAGTCCCAGACTCTTGGCTGCTTCTATGTTCCCGGCCAAAGCCTGTCTTGTCTGGGCGAGAACCCTGATCTTTTCCAGTTGGGCCTTGTCCACAAGATCAAATCCCTTGGCCGCAAGGAGGGAATAAATCTCCGTTTCGGCAAAACGGGCACCCATATTGTCCATACCGATATATTCTTCTTCGATCAGGATCATGACATTTGGCCGCTCCATGCTGTCCAGGAGAATCTTCATGGCGAAAAGATCGTTTTTGATCTTGTCCAGGGATACTACCGCTTTGATCGTGACCATGTACAGGTCTCCTGTTTTCCTTTCTTTCAGAACATCAAGTCGTGTAATGTAGCCCTGTGTCCGGGCCATGATCTTATCTTTCTTGAGTACGAAGTTCTCGGTCTCGGTTTTGGAGTGAATCAATACGCCAACCGCCTGTTCCACCGCCGATCGCTGCGCCTGCCGTACAGCATCCTCCCTGGAGAAAACACTACTGCCCTCCACTTCCACAACCTTGTTCGCCGCAACTGCACCCGTGGCAAAGGCAAGGGATACTATCAACACTGCTATTAACAAAATGCGCTTATCCATCAATTTAGACCTCGCACATTATCGACCTGCTTCTTGTAGGCAGGATCAAGCTCTATGCTTTTCTTAAATAATCGTTTGGCCTCTTCCTTATCACCCCGGTCCAGGGCATCCAGACCCCTGGAAAAATAGAGAGCCGCATTAATATCGCTTTCGGATGTGGCGGACTCCGGCTGAAAGACCACTTTCAGAGAATCGGCGATCTTTTTGGCCAGCTCACGCTCCAGATTCATAAAATCATCGCTATTACCTTCAATCGATTCGGCCATAATCAACTCGCTCGTCTCCACCCTTATGATACGGGTATCAATACGCACCTTTTTACCCAACACGATGAATGAGCCGAATGCTATGGTCTGGGCACCGAGCATATTGCCAGCCCTGACAGCTGTAACCTCATCCACGGTTCCGCTCTGGCCAAGGGCAATCTCTTTTAAAAGAGATTGTATCTTACCGCGCTCGACAAGCTTGAGCGTGGATCCACCTTTATCAAGATCCGTTATAAGCATAGCTGACAGTCCCTTGGTCAAGGGAGCATAGTGCTCCGGGTCGGTCACGGAATTATTTTCAAAGGGTAAAATGGCAAGAGTTTTCAGAACCTGATCCAGTGGAGCGGCCCTCGGTTTTACTTTAATTCTTTCGACCCCGGCACAACCTATAGTCAGCAAAAAACTTGTCAGCGCGAACCAAACAACAAAGAATTTAAAACTTTTCATGATAATGACTTACCTATACGGAAACAACAAATGTTTTTTTATGGAGTCTACCTGACTCCCCTACTTCCCTATCACCCGCCACCGCCGCCGGCTGCGGCAGCTGCGTCTTCATCGGCTGCATCCTGTGCTTCCTGGGCTGCGTTAACAGCAATTTCAGCCTGGTTGGAAATTTGAGATGTACTCATGGCGCCAAGCTGGCCTATGCCGGGTGACGAGGCACCGGGACAAGAATCAGCACCCTCCCCGGCCAGGTCAAATTTGGGATCTATTTTCAAAGCTTTTGCAAACAGATCCTTGGCCTTCTGCCAGTGACCGGCATCCATGGCATCCAGGGCTTCACCGAAGTAAATGAAAGCCTCATAACTTTTTGTGTGCGGCACACCGCAGACGGCTTTCATTTCTTCAGGGGTCAGTTTAATACCCAGGATCTTCGTCATATTATTTATTATACAACAAGGTAATTCAAAGAATTTATCTTTTTTCGCAACACATATGGCCGTCCCCTTTACTCTTTCCCGGCTTGTGGACGTAAGAGAAGTGGTTGCTTGAATGCCCAGTGTCAGGTTCCCGACAGTGAGATTCTCGGTTCCCAGTAATCTTCCCACCCTGGGTGCGGTCCGCTCGTCCACGATGCCGGTCTGGCCGAGCTTCATTTCTTCCAAAAGGGCCTGCAGGCGTAAACGTTCAACGACTTTAAAAGACTTAATCTTTGACAAATCCGTAATTACCATAGCTGCCAGACCTTTCTGAAAGGCACGCAGACTTTTATCCGGCGATAAGTCCTTGTAATAACAGACCGCGATTGTATTTGTGTCCGGTTTAACGGTCCCAAGTTTCTTTTCTTCCATCAAGACATTCTTGACAGCACGCTGGTTCTCGGCAATTTGCAGTAAGGTCAGCTGACGTTTGATTTCATTTTCAACCAGCGGCCGTTCACTGTTTCTGTATCCCTGCCAGACTTTTATGGCCTTGCCGAATTCTTCCTTATTCCAATAGGCCAGTCCCAAATACAGGACGGAATACGGATCACCAGGTGCCATTTTAAGCGCCGTTTCAAGTTCGGTGATGGCTTCATCCAGTCGGCCGGTCTTTAAGTAGGCGAATCCCAGCCTGCTCCTTGCATCGACGAAGTCGGGATTTTTGGTGATAAAATCTTTATAAATCGGTATGGCCTCTTCGTATTTCTCCTGAGTCAGCATAACACCGGCTTTGTTAAATTCTATAAAACTACAGCCAAATAAAAACATCATTCCTAAAGATAAGATTACTAAAAAAACTTGTTTTCTTTTTGACATAGCACACCCCCTTTTTACCGATAAATATTTGAATGATAAAACTAAAAGTGACGAAACGATTTATATCTAAAATACAATTTATGCCTCGCGCTTAACGTTTATAGAAGTTTGTCCGCACATGCGAACTTAGCTCCACCACGCATATTTTGTATCTTAGTTCTCAAGGATTTAATCCTTATCAAGAGAATTTGATGCATCCTGTTCCTTATAAATCGCTCCCCCTGATAAAGTCTATCGCATTTTTGAAGATCAAAAGCCCCCTACCTTCTTCGGGAAGTTTCTCTCTGGTCCAGCGGGGATGATTGGTGTAGTGAAGATAGGCCTCCGGGTGGGGCATAAGACCGAAAAGCCTCCCCGTCTCATTGCATATGCCGGCGATACCGTCAACTGAGCCATTGGGATTCCATGGATAATTTATCGCCACATCCTTATACTCTTCATTGCTGTACTGTGCAACAATGAGATCGTTCTTATGCAATCTGTCGAGTATGTCGTCGTTTTTCGTCACGAATTTTCCTTCACCATGTCTCACCGGAAGGTATATCCAGTCAATTCCTTCTGTGAACACGCAAGGAGACTTTTCGTTAATCTTAAGGTACACCCACCTGTCTTCGAATCGTCCTGAATCGTTAAATGTAAGGGTGGTCGTCTGATGCAGATAGTCTCCCTTAAAACCGGGGAGTAAACCCAATTTTACCATGAGCTGGAACCCGTTGCAGACACCCAGGATCAGCTTTCCGTCATTGATAAACTTGACGAACTGGTCATAAAGCTTTTCGCTTCCGTCCTCTATTTTGGCGTTCAAAATCCGGTTTGCCCCCGCTTTTGCCGATCCCAGATCATCTCCATCAAGGAACCCCCCGGCGAGATTAAGGAAATGATAATCATCGAGCCTCTTCTCACCATGGAGCAGTTCGCTGATATGGACGACATCTACTTCATCGGAACCGGCGAGCCTGCAGGCATGTGCCGTCTCCATTTCACAGTTCGTACCGTTACCGGTAATAACAATTGATTTTACGTTTTGGGTCATCCTAAAGTTCCCCTCCCCCCAACCCCTCCCACGAGGGGAGGGGAGCTGTAGGTAAGGAATATTTATTTCCTTAGAAGTTAAGCGGCTTTTGCCATTCTTCTTTCAACTCACTGATGTCTTCTTCTATTATTATGTTTCCCTCGATTCCGCCTACCTTAAATATTCCATCGGAAAGTACCTCCCCGACATTGCTTACGGTGCTGCCCATCATAAGCTTTTCAAATTCATTTTTTGCTGAAGGGGAAATTGTTACCACAAATCTGCTTTGGGATTCGGAAAAGAGTATATAGTCATTCCTGTCAATTCCATCAGACGGAACAAGGTCAAGTTTTACAAACATACCCAGACCGCCTGCGAAGGCGGTTTCCGCAAGGGCAACACCCAGTCCTCCGTCGGAACAATCATGACAGGAGGCTACAAGCCCTTTCTTGATTGCCATGCTCAGTGCTTTATACAATCTCTTTGCCTTGTGTGTGTTTACTTTAGGGACATTGTTTCCCGTGTATCCATGCATGGCAAACCATTCAGAACCGCCAAGTTCATTATATGTTTCGCCCAGGACATAGACCAGATGCCCCGGCTGTTTTACATCCATGGTGACGGCCGTTCTCACATCTTCTATTTTCCCAATGGTGGAAAACAGAAGGGTCGGTGGAATGGATATTTTGGTGTTCCCTATCTGATAGTCGTTCTTCATGCTGTCTTTGCCGGATATGCATGGAACCCCATAGGCCCTTGTGTAGTCGTAAAGAGCCCTGTTTGCACGGACCAGCTGTGCCAGCTTGTACTCACCATCCGGTGTCTTTTCAGACTGCACCGGATCACACCAGCAGAAATTATCCAGTCCGGCGATGCTGCCGAGTGCTCCGCCCACGGCTATAGTGTTTCTGATTGCTTCGTCTATGGCACATGCGGCCATGTGGTAGGTATCGATATCACTATAACGGGGGCATATACCGCTGGCCACGACAACACCTTCAAATGAATCGAGTATCGGTCTGATTATCGCAGCATCACTTGGACCATCATTAGCTACACCCACCAGCGGCTTGACGACGCTTCCCCCCTGTACCTCATGATCATACTGCCTGATGACAGATTCCTTGCTGCATATATTTAATCTCGAAAGCATCTCTTTAAGGAGACGGCCCATATCTTCCGGTTCCGGAAAATCAGGCTCTTCATGTTGTGGCAGTGTCCATTTCGCGTTCAACCGCATCTGGGGAAGTCCTTCATGGAGGAAGTCCATATCCAGATAGGCAACGGTGTCATCTCCATAGAGAACATGGAACTTTCCGGAATTTGTATAGGTACCGACGACGGTTGCCTCCACATCCATCTTCCCTGCAAGTTTCAAAAATTCATCAATCTTTTCCGGGTCTACGGCCAGTGTCATCCTTTCCTGGGATTCCGAGATAAGAATTTCCCAGGGCTGAAGTCCTGCATATTTTAAAGGCGCCTTCTTGAGATTGATTTCACAGCCGCCGGAAAGAGCGGCAGTTTCTCCCACCGAGGAGGAAAGACCACCGGCGCCGTTGTCTGTTATGCATCTGTACAGGTTTTTGTCCCTTGCAATCAAGAGAAAATCGGTCATTTTCTTCTGGGTTATGGGATCACCGATCTGAACCGCCGTAACAGGAGACCCTTCATGCAGTTCTTCTGATGAAAATGTGGCTCCATGTATTCCGTCTTTCCCTATTCTTCCACCTGTCATGACAACGAGATCACCGGGCAAAATCTCCTTCGCATGGGTTGGATTTCCCTCAATTTTAGAAGGCATAATCCCGCCCGTCCCACAGTAAACCAGAGGTTTCCCCAGGTATCTGTCGTCAAAGACGATGCATCCGTTTACAGTCGGTATCCCGCTTTTGTTTCCACCATGCTCAACTCCTTCTCTTACACCTTCGTAAATGCGTCTCGGATGGAGGATTCTCTTCGGGAGCGACCCTGGATAAAATGGTGAGGCGAAACAGAAAACATCGGTATTGAAAATGAGTTTTGACCCCTTCCCGGTTCCGAAAGGATCCCTGTTCACCCCGACAATTCCTGTGAGTGCGCCGCCGTAGGGATCGAGGGCTGACGGGGAATTGTGTGTTTCAACCTTGAAGACAAGGTTGTATTCATCATTGAATTTTATAATACCGGCATTATCAACGAAGACGGAAAGACAAAAGTCGTCTTCTCCCCTTTCATCCCTGATTTCCCTTGTAGAGGCCTTGATGTAACTGTTGAAGAGGGAATCGATAACTGTGATTGTGCCATGTTCATCTTCATAATTTATAAGGCTGTTGAATATCTTGTGTTTACAGTGTTCAGACCAGGTCTGGGCGAGGCACTCAATCTCGGCATCTGTGATCCTTTTACCGAGACCTGTTTTTTCTCTTTCTTTCAATACACGCTCATCGGCCAGATAATCCTGTATTATCTTCATCTCACTGAGATTCAAGGCAAGAATCATCTTGCTGCTTATCTCTAACAGTTTCCGGTCGCTGACATTCAGGTCGATCTCTTCCGTCCTCAGACTCTCCTCCCCAACTACCTTCGGGACATAGGGAGCCATTCCTTTTTCCTGGTTCCACTCATTGCCGTCTACTATTTCAAATCTCTCGATAAGCTCATTGGCAAGGAGATCCGACGCTATTCTTTCCGTGTTACGCCTGCTAATATTACCATTAATTATGTACTGCCTTGAGGTATAAACCCCGTTTACCTTTTCTCCGAGCAAAAGTTCGACGGACTCCCTGGCAGTCTTCCCCACATTGTCGGTGACACCCGGTCTGAATCCTACCTCTATCATCCAGTCAAAGCCGTCGGCCAGTCCCCTGTTAATAGTGTAGTCCTGAATCACCGGATCAGAAAGAGGGCCTCTTGCAATCTGTTGAAGTTTGCCCTTACCGAGATCACCATCTATGGTGTAAACCTCAACAGTCTTAACCTCATCAACAGTAAGGTGAAGATGCTCGATGATTCTTTTTTTAATCTTTTCGCCGAGGGCATCCCTTATTCCTTTTTTAAATCCGATCTCTATCCTGCTTGCCATCTCTTTTTCCTTTATTCAAGATCAATATCTTCGCCAGCGATATCACCGATTATCTTTTTTACCTCACCCCAGTTTTTTTCTCTGATATATTGAATGATCTTTGAGTTTAGCAAAGCTTCAAACAATCTCTTGTTCTCTTCATAGGGGTGCCCTCTAATGACGACCTTCTCTCTCACTTGACCCATTATATCGAGGAGGATTCGATACTCGGAGCCATAACTTCCCTGCATCTCCTTTCTCAATTTCTTTGCAAGGGCCGGGCTCTTTCCGCCGGTTGATATAGCTATCTGGAGATCACCCTGCTGAACGATAGAAGGAAGGGTAAAATCACATCGATCAGGACTGTCAACAATATTTACTATTATTCCCTTTTTCTTCGCGTCTAAATATATTCTTTCGTTAACATCATCCCTGTCCGTTGCTCCTATCACTAAAAAAGCTTCATTGATAAAGTCTTCCCGATAATCGGCGGCAACATGTCTTATTTTTCCTTCACTCTTCATCGTCTCCAGCTCTTGTGTAAGAATCTTTCCCACTACTTCGACATCGGCACCGGCTTCAAGGAGCCTCGTCACCTTTCTTTCAGCAACATCCCCACCGCCAACAACGACACATTTTTTTTTAAAAATATTAAGACATATCGGATAGTATTTCATGCAATGTGTGTTATCATGAAGACTATCAAAATTCAAGCAAGACTCTAACTTGAAATATAATAAAAAAGATTATATATTCCTTGTGCCGAAGTTTATTGGCAATCATCCTGAAATAAAACTTTTCTCTTTTTTGACTACATCATTAGAGGAGATAAAAATGCCGGGAAAAAGTAAAAAAGATGAGTGGATAAAAATTACATTATCCGCACCGCCTGAGCTGGTTGACCCTCTATCAAATTTTTTAACAGAAATAGGCACCCAGGGAGTCTTTCAAGAGGAGTCGGAACCGGACATTCTTAACGATTTTGCCAAATCAACTGAACGGGAAGAATTGATGGCATATTTCCCCTCCGATACCTCAGCGAAAAAGAGACTCGCCTCCCTGAAAGTTTACATAGACAGCCTTTCTGAAATATTTCCTGAATTAGACAAACCTGACCTTTCAATTGAAACGATTACCAACCCGAACTGGGAAGAACAGTGGAAGAAGTATTTCAAACCGCTTCGAATCAGCAAAAATATCGTAGTCAAACCGACATGGGAAAGATATACACCAACCGGGCGCGATATCATCATTGAAATAGATCCGGGGATGGCATTCGGGACGGGCCAACATCCTTCCACAAGGATGTGCGTGCAAGCAATCGAAGATATCCTCCTGAAGGATAGGTCTTTTGAAAAATGGCGGGTGCTTGATGTCGGCACCGGCACCGGCATACTCGGTATATCCTGCGCAAAGTTAGGGGCACAAAAGGTTGTCTGTCTGGATATTGATCCAAAAGCTGTCGAAATTGCATATAAAAACATTGCCATAAACGGAGTGGAGGACAGGATAAACATATTCAACGACGATGTCTTGATGTATAATGATATTTTTAATTTGATTGTGGCAAACCTTACGGCAAAAACGCTGATAAAGCTCCGAGACCACCTCATATCTATGACTGAAACCGGCGGATATCTTGTCCTTTCAGGAATAATTGACCAGGACAGAAAAGTTGTAGAGGAATTCTTTTTAACCGACGATGTTTCCCTGCACAGTATCATCACGGAAAAAGAATGGGTTTGCTACCTCCTTAAAAAGGAGGGGAAAGGGAATTGACTATACCAAGAATTTATCTTCCTCAAAAAATGGAGGAGGGAAGTACGGTAGAATTAAGGTATGAAAATCTACATTATATAAAGAATGTCCTTCGTCTAAAAAGGGAAAACCCTTTGATCCTCTTTGATGGAATGGGTTTTGAGTATGAATCTACGATAAGAAATATTACCGTCAAAAGCGCAACGGTAGAAATCATCAGAAAAAACCCGTTTCAGGTTGACAACTCAACAAAAATCACTCTGGCTCAGGCACTCCCGAAAGGGAATAAAATGGACTTTATCATCCAGAAGGCTTCCGAGCTCGGGGTTACCAGGATAATCCCTTTTAAATCCTCAAGATCGATACCGAAATTAGCCGGAAATAAAATACATCTCAAGATACCCAGATGGCAGAAGATAGCCGTCGAGGCATCCAGAAAGTGCGGCAGGGAAAATATCCCGGAGATTACAGATATAATTACCTATGAAAAGGCTTTGCAATGGCCAAAAGAGGACATTCTGAAAATAATCTTCTGGGAAGGGGAAACCAACACGGGAATAAAAGAGATCCTGCAAAGTAAAAAATACGAAGGTGTAACCGATTTCTTCATTGTAGTCGGACCTGAGGGAGGATTTTCAAATGAGGAAATCGAAATGGCCTCCAGGGTTGGTTTTCTACCGGCAAGCCTGGGCAGATTGGTCTTGAAGGTCGAAACAGCCGCCCTTGTTATTCTTTCCATCCTTCAATATGAAAAGGGCCTCTTCGGAATCACCTATAAAAAGGAATAACCCGTATGATTGAAAGCAACTACGGTGGTTTCTGGCAGAGAGGAGTCGCATTTCTCATAGACAAAACGATCCTCTTTTTTATATCCCTGATACTCTTCTTTATAGGAATTCTGGCCATGAGTTTGGGCTTTCAGTCTGGCGGCGACATGCTTTCAATCGAGACATTTACAAAACTAACCTCCAATTTCATAATTTCCTATTGCACAATGACTCTATTATTAAATGCTATATACTTTACATGTTTTCACGGTACAACCGGCCAGACACTTGGGAAAAAAATCTTCGGTCTCAAGGTAGTACAAAAAACAGGGGAACCGATGACTATGGGAATAGCCTTTTTGAGATGGGTGGGATACCTTATCTCCGCCCTGATATTGTACCTCGGTTTTATCTGGATAGCCTTTGACAGAAGAAAACAGGGATGGCATGACAAGATTGCAGGAACCTGCGTCATCAAAATAAACCCTGTCAAAAACGCCTTGACAAATGCAGGGAGATTGGATAGAAGCCAGATGATTCATAAATAGGTTTATGGGTCGGTAGCTCAGTCGGTAGAGCACCGGACTGAAAATCCGGGTGTCGGCAGTTCAATTCTGCCCTGACCCACCATGAAAGCGAAAGAGCTATGTCATTGAACATAGCTCTTTTTTGTGGAATTTTATACTGAAATAATGTTAGCATTATTACTCAATGGACAGATGTGTTACTTACGTTTCACAGTTCTGAACCTCTAACAATAATTTTCTCGTTAATGTATGGGTGTTTACATGAAAAAACATTTTAGGAAAAGTCTCCCTTTTTTAATATTCCTGGCAAGTTTTTTAGTCCTGCTCTTTCTGCCGGGGTACTTTGGCAACAACCAGGTTTCTGCAATAGACAAAGATACTTACGAGAATTTGAAGGTGTTCAATCAGGTTCTCGATATGATCGAGAAGAACTACGTAGAGGAGGTTGAACAAAAGACCCTTATTCAGGGAGCCATAAAGGGAATGGTAAAAACCCTCGATCCTCACAGCACTTTCATGAGTGCCGATATGTACAAAGAGTTGCAGGTAGAAACGAAGGGAAGTTTTGGTGGACTTGGCATTGTGATAACAATAAAGAATGATGTTCTCACGGTGGTATCCCCTATTGAGGATACCCCTGCCTTTCTTGCAGGTATCAAGGCCGGCGACCAGATTATCAAGATCAATGACAAATCTACCAAGGGTATTACCATTATGGAAGCAGTCAAAAAACTACGGGGGCCTAAAAACACAAAGGTAACTATCACTGTCATGCGGGAAGATATGAAACAACCGAAGGATTTCACAATCACCCGCGCGATCATAGAGATAAAGAGCGTCAAGTACAAGATATATGGCGACATCGGTTATATCAGGATACTGGCATTTCAGGGAAAAACGGCAGATGATCTCAAAAACGCCATCGAGGAAATCAATAAAAAAACAGTTCCGCTGAAGGGACTGGTACTGGATCTGAGAAACAATCCGGGAGGTCTTCTCGATCAAGCAGTAAAAATCTCCGACATATTCATCAAATCGGGGGTTATCGTCTCCACAAAAGGGAGGATAAAAAGTGTCGATGAAACGTATACTGCTAAAAATGATGGAAATGAGCCGGTTGTTCCGATGATTGCCCTGGTTAATGAAGGTACAGCCAGCGCAGCCGAGATTGTATCGGGCGCACTTCAGGACAATGGTAAAGCCATAATACTCGGCACCCAGACATTTGGAAAGGGTTCCGTACAGACGGTTATTCCACTCGAGAACGGTGCGGCACTGAAATTGACCACTGCAAAATACTACACACCAAAGGGAAAATCCATTCAGGCTGAAGGTATTACCCCCGATATAGTAGTGAAATATATAAATCCTCCTGATGAGAAGGAATCTATTGATACATCTATGGGAATGAGAGAAAAGGACCTCAAGGGACACATAAAAGGAACAAATGAAACATCAAAAGAAGCTAAAGAGGTTTCAATAAAAAAAGCTCACGACGACTTAAAGATGGATAATCAGCTGAAAAGTGCCATTGATCTTTTAAAAAGCTGGGAGATATTTGAAGATAGAAATAAGGGTTAAGTTCCGGTAGGCGGGGTGAAAAAGAAAAGTAAAAGGGGGAATTCAACATTCAGGCGGATTTTAATCGGATTCGGCATATTCATATTGTTTGTTGCAACAGTTTCAATTGTTTGTATATCGAACATTAAAACAGTCAAAAAGACTATCAAAAAAGAAAACGTACGAAAATATCACTCTAAAATTAACGGCAGCAAGCAAGTTGTTCCATCTTCTAAAAGGCAGAAAATAGCCTTCATCATAGACGATATCGGATATGATTTGTCACCGTTGAATGAACTTCTTAAAATTAATGCCCCGATTACTTTCTCCATCCTCCCCTATAGTCCTTATTCTATTGATGCGGCAGAAAAACTACATCGCGCAGGTAAAGAAATTCTCCTCCACCTTCCCATGGAGCCTTATGGTTATCCCGACAAAGACCCCGGTATCGGGGCACTTTTTTTATGGATGAACGAAGAAGAGATAAAAACTCAGATCAAAAAAGATATCGAAGCCGTACCATATATATCCGGAGTTAATAATCATATGGGTTCACGGTTTATGGAAAACGAAGACAAACTGAGCATTGTTTTGAACCAGCTCAATGAAGAGGGCCTTTTCTTTGTGGACAGCCTAACCACCAAACATTCAAAGGGCAAGAAACTTGCTAAGGGAATGGGGCTCAGATTTGCGTCGAGAGATATATTTATTGATAACAATCAGGACTTTACTATTATTCTTCAAAAGTTTATAAGTCCTTTAAAGAAACGTAACCGATGGAAGACTCTATTAATTATCTGTCATCCCTATCCAAGTACAATTTCGGCACTTAAAGATGCTGTCCCTAAGATTAAAGCAGAGGGGATTAATATAGTCCCGGTATCAGATTTAACAAGCAATTAATTTTTTATATGTACTCAGATTCTATGAAAAAACTCTTTTGTATAGTCCTTCTATTACCGCTGATTGCATGCGCCGTTACTGCCGACCATCGTGAAGACCAGGCAACCCTTCCTCAAATGGAAAAATCTTCATTTAACGCCCTCTATCACTACTCCATTGGAGTACAGCTTGCCCTCGAGGGCCATTTAGATGAAGCCACAAAAGAATACAGGAAAACCCTCAGTTTTGACCCCACCTCTCCCTACCTGGCGGTAGAACTTGCCACCCTGTACACCAAAATGGGTAAGGTGAATAAAGCTATAGAAATATGCGAAAAATCCCTTATTTATAATCCCGGTTACTTAGATATCCATCTTCTGCTGGGCGGGTTATACCTAAACCTGAAGGAATACGAAAACGCAGAAAGAGAATTTAAAAAAGTAATAGCTTTAGATAAGAAACGTCTTGACCCCTATCTCTATCTCGGGGCCATCTATTCGGAAAATAAAGAATACGAAAAGGCAATCGAGATATTAAAGGGGATGCTTAAGATCAATCCCTCCAATCTTATGGGCAACTATTACCTTGCAAAGACATATGCCGAAATGAAATTGTATGGGAAGGCTGAAAAATGGTTCAAAAAAACCCTCACTATAAAACCTGATTTTGAATCGGCATTGATGGAACTGGGATACGTTTATGAAATTCAAAAAAAGAACAGCTGTGCAATAGAAATCTATAGCACTTTAATCAACTTCTACCCGAATAGAATTAATGTGAGGGTCAGGCTGGGAAAACTTTTCTTAAGAGAAGGAAAATATGATAAAGCCGTAAAAGAGCTTGAAAATACTTTGAAGTTAGATAGTTCAAACAGAGAAGTGAGATTGTCGCTGGGGCTTGTTTATTTTGAGTGGAAAAAATATGACAGAGCCATTAAGGAGTTTTTAGCTCTCCTCAAGAAATCCCCGCTCGACCATCGTGTAAGATATCTTCTGGCATCGGCCTATGAAGAAAAGAAGCGGTATAGTACTGCCATCAAAGAATTCAAAGAAATCCCGGCAGGGTCGGATCTCTATGGAAGTGCCCGAATTCATGTCGGGACGATTTTGAAAAAAGAGGGGAAAACCGCCGAAGCCATAGAACTAATCAAGAAAGCAATTGATGAAAAAAGAAAAGACGGCATCCTGTATGGTTTTCTTGCATATCTTTATCAGGAAAATAAAAATCTCCAGGATGCAGCAAAAACGTTAGAAGAGGGACTCCGGGGCTCTCCCCAGAGTATTGACCTTCATTACAGGCTTGGTGTCCTTTTCGAGCAAATGAATAGAACCAATGACAGCATTGCCGAGATGGAGAAGATCCTTAAAATTGACCCGGAGAGTGCAGAGGCGCTCAATTTCATAGGTTACAGTTATGCCGACAGAGGCATAAATCTCAATAAAGCCGAAAAGATGATACAAAAGGCCCTCAAGCTGAAGACAGGTGATGGATATATTACAGACAGCCTCGGCTGGGTATATTTCAAGAAAAACAATTTGAAGTTAGCCATAAAATATCTGAAAAAGGCATCGGACTCCCTGCCCAACGATCCAACAATCGCTGAGCACCTCGGAGATGCCTATGCGAAGGCTGGTCGGTTCAAGGATGCCCTCAAGACGTACAGACGAGCGCTGAAGCTAAAACCCGACGATAAAAGACTGCAAAAAAAGATAGATGAGATTATGAAGAAGTGCCTAAAGTTTGAAGTGCCTAAAGGGAGCTAAAGTTGAAATGACCAAAATCCTTAACTTTAGGCACTTTAGTTCACTTTACGCTCCACTCTTTTTTAACTTTATCGCATTTCAGGAACTTTAGATGAAAAAATATATCCTGACCATTTTATTTTTATTCCTCGTTCTTATCTTTTGCGGATGTACCCCCGCGAAGGTTGCGGTGCCATTCAGGGGACATGTTTTGCCTCCTGAAGATGTCCTGAAGAATATCTCCAGAACAAATAATTTAAGAGACACGCTAAAAGCCATTGCCCATATCGCTGTGGATACTCCCAAGGGAAAGCATTCAATGAAGGTAGCCCTGATTGTCAAAAGACCTTCATTTCTCAGGGTAGAAGCGATGCCTATAATCGGTCCTTCCGACCTTTTTCTGTCCATCAATGAAAATTCTTTGAAGGTATTTCTTCCGAAAGAAGGAAAGTTTTACGTCGGTCATGCTACCAGAAAAAACCTTGCCATGTTTTTCCCAATAAACCTGAAGGCAGAAGATATTATATCAATACTTGTCGGCACACCCCCGCATATACAAGAACAAAACACCACTTTACGGGGACAGGTAGAAGGGGAACTTTACCGGATAGATGTTATGACTCAAGGCAAAAAGATCCAGTCACTCTGGGTAAACCCGGATGGTAATCTGGTCAGAATCGAGGTTTTAGATAATGAAGGCAAGATTTCGTACACGGCAAGGCTTGAAGATCACCATAAGATCTGTGGAGCGTCCATTCCGGGAAAAGTAATAATTATAACTGGAAAACCTCGTAAATTAAATGCCCGCATACGGTATTCAGATACTCGGCTCACACAGAATGTGAACCCTGCCATCTTCGATCTTGACATCCCGCCCGGCATAGAACCGATATTTATCGATTGATCTGTTTCTTTACTTGATATTAGTCAACTTTGCTCTTGCTATTTTTGCCTGGTTCGTATTGGGATAATCTTTTATAACCTGTTGCAAGAGAAGTTTAGCGCTTGATTTATCACCAAGTTTCAAAAAGGACTGCCCCTGCTTTAACAATGAATAAGACACCTTATTCCCACCGGGGTAGTTTTTGATGACCTTTTCATATTCGAGGATTGCCTTTTCATATTCCTTTTTAAAGAAGTAACATTCCCCGATCCAGAATTGGGCATTATCTGAATATTCCGTGTCTGGAAACAGTTTCAGGAATCTTTGAAACTGAACCCTTGCCCCGTCGTATTTTCCCTCTTTAAAAGTTTTGTAAGCCGCCGAGTATGTCGCCTCTTTATCTACATTTTCCTTCGTTGTATCCTTTGGGGCAACACTCTCCTTTTCCTTCTTTTCACCATCTTGAAGAAGCTTATTTTTTTCTCCTATTCCGAGGAAATTTTCTATGTAATCTATTCTGAAGGAGATTTCACTCAACTGTTTCCTCGTTGCCACACCAGAATCGTTACCTTTACGGATAGTCTGGACATCTCTATTCAATTCTTCGACAATTCCCCTGAACTTTTGAACTTCGTCTCTCAGACCAGTCATGTCGGCAGATATATCCGCCTGCTCTTTCCGTAAAGGTTTGTTTGACTCAACACTCTCTTTCACTTCCTTTTGCAGATCAAGTATTTCCCCTCTAAGATTGTGTTGAACCTTCTTCAAATCCTGATTCGTAGCACAGCCAATGGATACAATAAAGAATGCAAGAAGAAGAAATATATGTTTTTTCAATAGGAACAACCTTCCCTGTTTTAATCTAACCTTTTAGTCGCTAAGTTCTAAGCAAGAACTTTGAAAATATGGTTTTTCGACAGTCAGAATATTTTACCGAAATAAATTAAATATAAGTCTCGGTTTCTGCCACTCCATGGCCCGCTTCCCCAAAAATGAATCCTTTACTGCAATTTATTTCAGTAAAGACAAATGCTAAAGGAAGTGAGCTATTTTATGTATTTTCAAGGCTTACGATTCGCGCCAGGATCTTTAATTTTCGGGTTCTGTCAGCTAAGCCATTATGTTACCTTTTCGGAGTAACAACAAAATGGGCTCGCCTGTTCCTCGCCCAGCCTTCCTCATTATGCCTCGGATCTAAAGGAAGTTCCTCACCGTAACTTATAGTGGTCAGTCTGTTCTTGTTTACACCAAGGTTAACCAAATACTCCATGGCACTCGCTGCCCGTCTTTCCCCTAAGGCCAGATTATATTCGTTGGTTCCTCTTTCATCACAATGCCCCTCGATGACAACACTAAAATCCGGGTATTCAAGAAGCCAGTCAGCATGCTGCCGGAGTATTTCTCTTGCTCGAGGTTTGAGATTAAATTGATCTAAGTCAAAATTCACATCTTCAAACCGGGAAGCCTCTCTTTCTGCAAGCGCCTTTTGTTTCAAAGCTGCTTCTCTCTCCTTCTGCAGTTCAGCTTCCGAAGGTTGTATCGCCGCTGGTCCTTTTTCAGTTGCGACCATCTCTCCTTTTACAACCTCTTTCTTCGCACAGCCAGTAACAAAGATTACTGAAAGACCTAAAATCAACACAAAGATTATTCCCATAATTGTCAATGTTCTTTTCATAGCGACCATTCCCTCCTTCCAATAATTGACGCATTGATACGCCTGCTAACATTTTATGTCAATCTACACTATCTGATCTGGAAATGGAATTTCCTTATCTGAGCGAATCCGCCGATGGGAAAACATCCGTTTCCACACGGAATCTATTTAAAGCATAATACCATGGCTTTGGTCAATATAAATTTAGGCGGGGAGACCAAGATGGACAACTGTGAATATGCACACCCTCATGCAATATTCTCATATTTGAACCGTTAGAATTTATAATGCATATTCCGAATTTTCCGTTCTTCTTCGAACTGAATGCCAGATATCTTCCATCGGGAGACCAGGATGGAGATTCGTTCCATCCATCGGAGGTAACTTGTAGGACATTGTTTCCTTCCCTATCAATGGAAAATATCTGGAAGGAACCGTTTGTCACACCTTCATATGCTATTCGGTTGCCTCTCGGTGACCAGGAAGGAGAGGTGTTATAGCGGCCTTCATAAGTGAGCCTTCTAATATTATTCCCATTAGCATCCATCAGGTATATCTGTGGAGAACCGGAGCGGTTCGACACAAAGGCTATCTTTTGGCCATCAGGTGACCAGGCGGGGGATATGTCTATGGCAGGATTACGAGTGAGGCGCTCGAGTTTATTATTCTCAATGTCCAGTACATATATCTCTTCATTACCATTCTTACTCAGGGTAAGTAAAATCTTACTGCCATCCGGCGACCAAGGGGCAGAGAGATTGAGTCCTGCAAAACTGGAGATTCTTTTCGCAGTTCTTTTGGCCATATCCATAATATAGAGATCAGGATTCCCCCTTCCGTATGAAGTAAAGGAAATCGCCTTGCCATCAGGAGACCAGTAAGGTGAAAGTGTAATAGATCGGTAGTCGGTAATTCTAACCAACTCCGATCCGTCAAAATTTACTGTATAAATATCTGATGTTTTACCCCTCTTCAAGACAAAGGCTATTTTTGTGTCAAATATTCCTCTCTCGCCTGTAAGAGCAAGGAGAATTTCACTGGCAAATTTGACAACCATTAACTCTCTATCCTCGATTTTCCCCCAGTATTTCCTTCCAACTATCAGTTTGCCGTGAATAACATCAAAGAGGCGAAATTCCGCGGAGAGTTCTTCACCATCGTATTGATACCCTCCCTTTACCAGGGTCTCGGCACCAATATTTGTCCAATCGGGAAACCGTATGCTCTCGGCTGTAATTCCTGCCTGATCCGGATCTTCAAGAAAAGTTTTTTTGCTAATTACACGGAAGAATCCCGTGAGTTTCAATTTCTCTGTAAGGGCTTCTGAAAACCAGACAGAAAGATTTTCTTTATCCCCGTTACCACTCAATTTTTTGAAATCCTGAATTGCTATGGGAAATTTTTGAAAGGCAGGAGAATCTATGTCTATATATACCTTGCCTAAGGCGACATGATTCACCCCGAAGATCAGTAAAATTATACCTGATAATGTGATTGCATACAGCTTTATTCGACGCACTCTATCTCCCTTAAAATCCTCCTCAGTCCCCCTTTTATAAAAGGGAAAACTCCCTCTCCTTCTTTTTTCCCCCTTTCCTAAAGGGGGTTTGGGGAAATTTTACCTGAAGTCTATCGCAGTTCTGATGAGTGAAACCTTATTCCAATCTCGATGCTTTCTTCCTTTATCCATTCCGGCAATGGAGGGAAAGGACTCGCCTTTTTAATTGCCCTCATGGCGGATTCATCAAAATACCTATTTCCGGATCGCTTTTCAAAACTAAGATTGGTAACCGCACCACCTTTTAAAATCTTTGCGCCAATAACGGATTCAATATTCTCACCAGGCAATATACCCTCGGGAAGTGCCCATTTCCCTTTTATCTTGGACCAGATAATAGAGTAATATACCCTCATTTTCATGCTCACTTCAACGGTTCCACTGGACATAGCCGATGAAGCCTGAACCTTTTTCCTTAAATTCTCTATTGCACGGTCAACTTTCATCATGCTTTTTTTCCGTGTAGTAATCCTCTCAATCGGGAGGGGTGAGTCTTTTTTGACATCTTTTCTCAGTACAATCGATCCCCTGGAATCTATCTCGACAACTTCATCTGAAATTGAGGTAACGGGCTTTCCCCCCACAATATATGATGGGAGACTTACCAGATTAACAGAATAGACCGGGCCAAAAGTCCATCTCGGGGAAGGCATTGAAGGCGATAAAAATATAATGGAAAGGAGAAGGGCGTGAAGCAAAAAAGAAAGAAGAATCATACTGTTCAGACTGATACCATCGTCACTTCCCCTCTTTATCCTGATGAGAGGCGTCATTTTGACTCCTTTGGTGGTTCAGTAATCATTCCTAACCTGTCAACACCCGCTTTTCTTACCTCAGACATAACCTGAACAACAAAACCGTAAGGAACATTCTTATCGGCACGCATAAAAATCTCTCTGTCTATTCTGTTTTCAAAGATGCCCTCTAATTTCAATCTGAGATCGGGAATAGCGGTTTTGTAATTGTTGATAAAAATCTCCTTTTTATCATTTATGGAAAGTATAAGTTTTTCCTCACTCACATCCATACCCCTTGCCTTCACCCGGGGAAGATTGACGTCTATTCCCATCTGTAGCATTGGAGCAGTAACCATAAAAATTATCAAAAGGACCATGAAAACGTCAACAAGCGGGGTTACGTTGATGTCAGATAAAGGTTTATTGCCATTGTCGGAATGGCCGCGATTTCTTGCGTATCTCATTTTACATAAAATCTTTCGATAATATTGAGGAACTCAGAGGTAAAATTATCCATTTCCAATGTGATTGTTCTTATTTCTCTTATGTAATAATTATAGAAAATAACGGCGGGTATGGCTGCTGCCAGACCTGCGGCCGTAGCGATAAGCGCCTCCGAAATTCCGGGGGCAACAACAGCCAACGTTGCCGAACCCTTGGCGCCAATGCCTCTGAACGCATTCATTATACCCCATACCGTACCGAAAAGTCCTATAAAGGGAGATGCGCTGCCTGTTGTAGCAAGAAACCCGAGGGCGCTCTCCAGTTTTGTGGTTTCAAAACTACATGACTTGTTGAGCGCTCGTTCAATATTATCTATACCCTTCACTTCAAAAGGCGTATCTGCTTCATCAGTCGATGAATCTTTTTTACTCCTGCCTATCTTTCCAAGCTCAATATATCCCGCCCTAAAAACCTCGGCAACTGTGGAATATTTGAACTTCTTTGATTCCGGGAAAACTTCTGACAGTTTAGTGCTCTTCATATATGTTTCCAGGAACATATTGTTTTCTGTTTTTGTTTTCTTTATGGTCCTGTATTTTATGAGGATAATTGCCCATGATACTACGGAAAAGCAAAGTAATAATAGAAGTACAAACTGCACCATCGGCCCCGAATCCAGAACCATGCTCAAAAGGCTACCATGAAAATGCCCACCAAGATCTACTGCTGTGACGGCTGAAATCTCCTTCACTTTCACTCTCCTGTGTGTTTATATGCGAATTTTTGACGTGAACAGATGTAATTTAAAATTGTTATATTGTCAACAGATTTTAAGAGCGCAGGGGTGTTTGGTTTTCACAATCTTATTGCAATGGCGGTGCGGGTAAGATAGATTGTCTTTCAATCATGAGACACCTTAGTCATATAATCCCAATTCTGATAGCACTTTTTCTTCTGGCCATTTGCAGCTGTGGCAACGACACAAAACAGGGGGCTCCTGCTAAAAAGGAGGGGGCGTCCGATACGGGCCCCGCATATGGTGACATCATGGTGGAAGGTTCCATCGGGGACGCAAGCAATTTGATACCGATCCTTTCCTCGGACAGCACCTCCCACGGTGTCGCCTCAATGATCTACAACGGTCTCGTAAAATATGATAAAGACCTGAACATAGTGGGAGACCTGGCCGAATCATGGAATATTTCCAAAGATGGGATGACGATTACCTTCCATTTGAGAAAAGGTGTGAAATGGCATGACGGCTATCCCTTTACCGCCGAAGATGTTCTGTTCACTTACCAGGTTACCATAGACCCCAAAACACCTACCGCCTACTCCGGTGATTTTCTCAAGGTCAAGAAGGCTCAAGCTATCGATCCTTATACATTCAGGGTAATTTACGATATACCATTTGCCCCGGCACTCGCAAGCTGGAGCTCCTCCATACTCCCCAAGCATCTTCTTAACGGAAAAGATATAACCAGAACTAAACTCTCACGCAGCCCAATAGGAACCGGGCCATATATGTTCAAAGAATGGAAAACCGGTCAGAAGATAGTCCTGATTTCAAACCCCGACTATTTTGAAGGAAGACCGTACATAGATGGTTATATCATGCGCATAATACCGGACATGGCAACAATGTTTTTAGAGCTGCGTGCGAAAGGAATCGACCGGATGAACCTCACTCCTCTTCAGTATACCAGGCAGACAGAAAACAGGTTTTTCCGTAATAATTTCAATAAATATCGCTACCTTTCCTTTTCTTATACCTATTTTGGATACAACCTCAAAAATCCGTTCTTCAAGGACAAACGTGTACGCCAGGCTATAAGTCACGCAATTAACAAAGAAGAAATTATCCAGGGTGTTATTCTTGGACTGGGAAAAGTAGCAACAGGTCCTTTCAAGCCGGGTACCTGGGCATATAATTCCGGAGTGAAAAGAGATAGCTATGACCCTCAAAAAGCGAGGAAACTCCTCGCGGAAGCAGGCTGGAAAGATACCGACGGTGACGGTATCCTGGATAAAAACGGAAAACCCTTCGTCTTCGAAATTATTACGAATCAGGGAAATGAAATCCGCGCAAAGTGTGCCGAGATCATCCAGAGACGTCTTGCCGATATAGGAATGACAGTAAAGATCAGGATTATCGAATGGGCTGCTTTCATAAAAGAGTTTATCAATAAGCGCAGGTTTGACGCAACCATACTCGGCTGGACCATCCCCCTTGATCCGGATCTTTATGATGTATGGCATTCCAGTAAAACGGGGGCAGAAGAACTAAATTTCATATCGTACAAGAATGACGAGGTAGACCAGCTGCTGGAAAATGGAAGAAGCACCTTCGACAGAAAAGTAAGAAAAAGATGCTACGACAGAATACAGGAGATCCTGGCGGAAGAACAGCCTTACACATTTTTATATGTTCCTGATGCGCTCCCCATAATCAGCTACCGATTCCGTGGAATAAAACCCGCCCCCATCGGTATAGGATACAATTTCATCAAGTGGTATGTTCCCGAAGGCGAGCAGAGGCTGATTATGAAAAGATAAGGGCCTGCCGCAAGCCCTAAAGACGGAAGAGTATCACCAAGGGCTCTTTTATCTTAAAACCTTATAACATAAAACCGGTTCAATTTTATTTTTGACGTATATTTTGCCCTCTTCTTGTATACGGAAAAGACCCTTGGTTTGGCTATGTGTTTCCTTACCAACAATTATTTCGCCACCTCCCGCCATCTTCTCCAATCTTGCGGCAATATTTACACTGTCACCTATAACCGTGTGGTCTTTTCTGCTCTCAGAACCTACACTTCCGACAATGACAATACCCGTGTTGATTCCGATTCCTATATCAAAGCTTTCCTTATACTCTTTGTTTTCATCTTTCATCATTTTTTCTATAGTATCCTGCATCTCTATGGCTGCACGAATGGCGTCACAGGAACCTTTGTTTTCAGAAGGAATCAGTCCAAATACGGCCATAATCTGGTCACCTACAAATTTATCTAATACACCATTATATTTAAAAATGATGCCCGACATGGTGCTGAAAAACCGGTTGAGCATTGTAACAACTTCTTCAGCCTCCATCCTCTCGGAAAAGGTGGAAAAAGCCCGTATGTCGGCAAAGAGTATGGTGGCCTCCGTTCTTTCATGTTCAAGAAACACTTCATCTTTTGACTTAATCAACCTTTCTACTAAATTATCTCCCACATATCGGGTCAGCATTCTCCTCAAATCTTCTTCCTCCTGGATCCTCTTATAGGACAAAGTGAGGTTTCTACTATAAGTCATAAGTTGCACAGATTGTTCACTGATGTCACGTTTAAGCTCATTCAGTTCTTGGATAATGGAGTTAAAATTACCAGCTATATCATTCAGCTCCCGATCTGCAGTAATCTGGATGAAGGTTTTATTTTTGTCCAGTAAAATACTGTCTGTTTTTCTGGAAAGGTCAACAAGCTGGTCGGCCGATTTTCGCAGGAGAGAAAAACCAGCCAGAAGAAGAAAGCAAGTCAGAGCGGCAAAAAGGACCATCATATCCGTCAAATGTATTCTTTCATAGACAAACAGATAGATAACCATCAGAAAAGGGAAAATCCCCAACAGGATTAAAACGACCTTTGTCTTGCCAACAAAGCTGTCATAATTATTATATTCCGGCTCTGCCATTGATAATATTAATTTCCCCTTACAGTCTTAATGTGTTCGCCTGCCAATTCCGCAGTAAACTGCAGAGATTTCACCCATTATGCATTTTCAACGGATCATCAAATCTGATTGCCACGCCCATTCCTTCACTTTCTTCACCAGCATCTGGTGATTTCTGTAAATATGTCCGTACAACAGTCGCTGTTCCTGCCAGATAAGCACGTACATCATCTGTTCTAGGTAAATAAATAATTATTTCTAACGGCTGCCCTAAAAAATATTTGTGAGATTGGCGGGTTATAAACTTGGCGCCTCCTGCGGAGACATCACTTAACACTGCATTATCAATATATTGATTCCCATCAATATCGTTAGCAGTCACTTCCAGGATAAAGTCAAACAGAACGCGTTTAGATTGTCTCCTGTCTTCGCTATTATTCATTGTTTTTCCTGGCAATTGGGCGAAAAATAGATGAAGTAATCGAATTTGTCCCGACCGATAGTATAAAATAGAATTTGCGTACAGAACCCATCAAAAGCCGTGTGCCGTTTCTACATAACCACCAAAAATAGACAGAAAAAGCATAAGAACAGCTACCTGAATTATCCAGCCGATCGCACAAACACTTACGGCACGCAATGTGCTCTGATAATCAAGTGCCTGTCTGACAGCAATCACCATTGCGACCAGCATCCAGATAGCAGCAACCCAAAAAATCAACCCCGTCAGCCCCGGAATAACGCCAAATATTCGAATCAAGCCGGGTGAACTGGAAAAACCGATAGTTCGCAACAATTCACCGGGGTTCGATTTAGTCTGTGGTTCCGGCAGGAGTTTCGTACCAATAAAGTATGTCAGATATGCCCATATATACCACCCGGCAAGAGCGGATATCGTTCCCAGCAAAACCACTGCAATCCTTCCACTTGCAATGCTTCCTACCCCGGCGGCAACACTGGAAAGGACAACGATCCCCATCGCCTGCCACATTGCACCTTCATCAGCTTCAACCTCTTCATACAGCAAAGGATCTAACTTAGCGGCACGAATAATCCGATTTTTGAAATCAGACATATTTTCCCCTTTAGTAACGGAACATGGCGGCCATCGGTGCGTTATCAGGAACCTTCTCCGGAGCTATCGCATAGACGGTCCCGCCATTTAAGAAGGTCTGAATGGCAGCAAAATCGAGTAAATCTTCGTCACCGGGCTCCGACTCCTCGTGTAGGTATGCTTCGTTACTATCAGGATCGAAAATACCCCACTGCTGAAGGCCAACCGCAACAAATAACGTCCCGACCCGACCGTGATATGCTGACTGAATGATCTCTTTGACGTTGCCGGAAGTTAATCCTGTGCCGACAGACTGCCGGTACAGGGCAACTGCGTCTTCCTGCGCTTTCTGGAAGTATGGCTGTACAATTGCCCACGCCTGGCTATGTAGCGCTTCCGCACTCAATCCTTCGGGATTTCCCGTAACCCCTTCGTCCAATAGATTGGGGTAAGAATTTGCTTCTCTGTAAATCGGAAAGAGATAATCAACTCCGGCCAGCACTAAAGGTTCTTGTTTGTCCCTGAACATTTCGCGTAACCCTTTATCGAGGAGATGAAAGTATCGTAAGATATTATCCTTTTTAGGGACCTCGCTCCCCGCCCCTTGACCATGAAACATAGCTGAACGATCACCGCTTCCCAGCGACGTGCCGGTATGAGACCGAAGCTGTTTTCCCAAAACATCAAGCTGGAGTGCTTCTGCAAGGTTTTTCGGAATACCCTCTAAATCAACCTCGTTGATACTCTGTCGAGTGCCCTGAAGAAGCCTGACCTCGTTCTGGCTGAGGGCAAGGACATAAAACTGCCCGTCACCACAAAGTATAGGGAGAAGAGGCTTGATGTGAAAACGGTCGGTGACGACCAGCAATTCCTTAAAATCAAGAGGAAGTCGATAGAGGCGAAATACTTCGGAAGAGAGAAATATGGCAAGCCCTTCGCTCTGACGCCGCCAGAAAAACCCATTCCCTGAAATTGCCTGAACCGGTGCCAGCAATTCTTCCGCTTCCTGGGCACGTAAACCGCTTGTAATCAGACGATCCTCGGCCTTGCGAAGCAGATTCCTAAGCCTGATTGGATTTTGCTGGGTTTCAACCCCCGCCCGGTGAGTGGGCATAAACATCGAGACACAGAGCTTTTTCTGTTCTCGCATAAGTGTCTTTAACTCATCTCTGGACAATGTATTCATATGATTATTTTCTCCCTTGCACAGTTATGGCTCTTTATTAAAAACATCCAATATGTACAAAAAGTTTTTTGGGGAAATTTGGATAAAAATCGGTTGATTTGCTCTCTCCATAAACCGAATTCTTCAGAAAATAACGCAGGTAAGTTTAAAGATCGTTTTGTGCTTTATGAAAAATGTTGTTTCATTTCCTGTGTGGTTAATTATAGAAAAACGAATCCTGATTGTCAACTCTTTAAACTGGATTTTTTTTGAATTCCCCAACAAAAGAAGAGACCTTTTCCACCAGATCTTCTCTTTCGCTGTTCTCTTCAATAAGCCTGACAACAGCACTTCCCACAACTATCCCATCGGCATATTCGGCAACTTCTCCGCACTGTTCCGGTGTGGATATGCCAAAACCGACACTGACCGGAAGGTTTGTTACCTTTCTTATCCTTTCTATATCCTTTCTGACATCGCTAATTTCCGGTTTTTTCGTTCCCGTCACACCCATAATTGAAACATAATAGATAAACCCGGTCGCTCTTTCCGATATTTTCTTGATTCGATAATCATCGGTTGTTGGCGTTATCAAAGAGATAAAATCAATTCCGGATTTATCAGTATATTTCCTCAATTCGTCTGACTCTTCCGGGGGAAGATCAACCACCAGGATTCCATCCACCCCGGCCTCTTTCGCCCTGATGGCAAATTTTTCATTTCCGTAAATAAAAATGGGATTGTAATAGCCGAACAGGACGACGGGAATCTCAGAGACTCTTCGCACCTCTTCGATCATATCGAGGATATCAGAAAGCGTTGTCCCCCCTTTCAATGCCCTCTGGGAAGCGGCCTGAATAATCGGCCCATCTGCTGTCGGATCTGAAAAGGGGACTCCAATCTCTACTACATCTACTCCGGCTTTATCGAGACCGAGAATCATTTCATACGTTTTTCCCAGACTTGGATCCCCCGCAGTCAGGTAAATGATCAGAGCCTTTTCACCTCTTCCCTTCAAATCATCAAACCTTTTTTCTATACGTCCCATTATTGTCCTTCTCCTCTTCTTCGATAAGTTCGCAAAAATCTCCAGGTACAAGGCACACAAATTCTGAGGCCTACCCCTGTGAAAACAGGGGTGGATTTTTTACAAATCCGTCATTCTCTCGGAAATGATTCCCGTATCTTTATCGCCCCTCCCGGAGAGGTTGACCACGATGATCTTATCCTTTGCAAGGGTTGGAGCCATCTTTATAGCATACGCTATAGCATGAGCACTTTCCATGGCAGGAATGATCCCCTCGCATTTTGTCAGGAAAACGACGGCATTAAATGCCTCATCATCGTCTATCGCCACATATTGAGCTCTTCCCGTCTCGTGAAAATAGCCGTGTTCGGGACCCACGCCGGGATAGTCAAGGCCGGCAGCGACGGAAAAGGCATCCTTGACCTGCCCGCCTTCATCCTGGAGTATATACGTTTTGTTTCCGTGAAGCACACCGATACTTCCAGCCGAGATACTCGCTGCATGCATCCCTGTCTTTATCCCCTGTCCTGCGGCCTCCACTCCGATCATCGCCACATCAGCATCATCCCTAAAGGGATAGAAAAGACCCATGGAATTGCTCCCACCCCCCACACAGGCGATAAGGACATTGGGCAGTCTTCCCTCTTTTTCCATTATTTGTTTTTTGGTCTCTTCTCCGATGACGCATTGGAAATCCCTTACCATTACAGGATACGGGTGGGGGCCCGCCGTGGATCCGATAACATAAAATGTATCCCTTACCCGTGAAACCCAGTGACGCATTGCTTCATTCATGGCATCCTTCAGTGTTCCGGTGCCTGAGGTCACAGGTACCACCTCCGCCCCCAATATCTTCATCCGAAAGACATTCTGGGATTGTCTCCGTATATCCTCTTCACCCATGAACACCTGGCATTCCATTCCAAACAGCGCTGCAACCGTGGCTGTTGCCACACCATGCTGGCCGGCACCTGTCTCCGCTATAACTCTTTTTTTACCCATCCTTCTGGCAAGAAGTGCCTGTCCAAGGGTATTGTTAATCTTGTGGGAACCGGTATGATTGAGATCTTCCCGCTTCAGATATATCTTTGCACCCCCCAGCTTCTCGGTAAAATGCCTGGCATAGTACAAAGGGGTTTCCCTCCCCGAATATTCACGCAAATAGAATGATAACTCATCCCTGAATGTTTGATCGTATTTCGTCTCATTGTAGACATTTTCCAGCTCAATAAGGGCAGGCATTAGTGTCTCGGCGGCATATCGCCCGCCGAAGATTCCAAAATGTCCGTTTTTATCGGGTAAATTTTGTTGCATGTTGTCACCTTCCATTTTCATTTTTGATGTATTCGTAAAAAGTCCATTTTCTTCGCTCAGAACCATTTTGTGGATGCTGTTATTGCCCGGCTAAAAATCTAAAACTCGCGCTTGCGCACTTCAAACAGTTAGATTTTCTTAACGCCGGTCACCACCAACATCTTTTTCCCAAAATGCTTGAATTCGCTCCGAAAAAACTTTTTACGAACTTGTCATTTTTGACTCCTGACTACTTTTTAAAGACAGTATGCTTCGTCATACTCCCCGTTTTTTTCACAATCTCAATGATTTTTCTCACCTTTTCAGGATCTTTCTTCCCCGGTGACAGTTCAACTCCGCTATTTATATCCACGGCATCAGGCGAGACTACTCTTAGCGCGTCCTCAATATTGCCCAGATTCAGCCCGCCGGAGAGAATGAGAGGACAGTGCTCTTTGACCGCCACGGCAAGATCCCAGTCTGATTTTTTACCCGTACCCCCGTAAAGTTCCGGATGGCTGGTATCGATCAGGATGGCGCTCACCGGATAGTCGGAAAAATGTGATGCTTGCTTTGATATCGCCTTTATCAATCTCGATTTAGGGAATTCCCGGCAGTACTGCGGTGATTCATCTCCATGAAGCTGGATAAAGTCAAGACCGCAAAATTCCATTATTTCCTTTATCACTTTAGCCTCATGATTGACGAATACCCCCACCTTGCATACATCACGAGGCAGTTTGTCTATAATTTTTCTTGCCGCCTCCGGCAGGATATATCTCGGACTTTTCTGGTAAAAAATAAACCCGAGGGCATCCGCACCGCACTGCGCCGCATTCATTGCATCGGCTGCGTTTGTCATCCCGCAGATCTTTATCTCAGTCACTGTTTAGCTCCCAAAAGTTCCTTCAGCTTCCGGCCGATATCATCCGCCCTCATAAGGGTCTCACCAACCAGGAAAGAATGAATACCCGCCTTCATTAAAATATCGATGTCTTCCCTTGTGTTGATACCGCTTTCACTGACGATAATCCTCTCTTCCGGGATACTGGATGCCAGGTTCAGGCTGGTCATCAAATCAGTTGAAAATGTCTCCAGGTTTCTATTGTTAATGCCTATGATATCGGCCCCGACGGCAATGGCTCTTTCCAGCTCTTCCCTGGTATGTACTTCAACAAGGGAATCAAGGCCGAGTTGTGCTGCAATCCGGATATATTCCGTCAACTGTTCATCTCTCAGCAGTCTCACAATGAGAAGGATAGCATCACCGCCCAGGACTCTTGTTTCCCAAATTTGATAGGAATCAATTATAAAATCCTTTCTTAGGAGGGGAACGTCAACGATTTTCTTGATGGCCGAAAGATACGCCTTATCACCCTCGAAAAACTTCCTGTCTGTAAGAACCGATATGGCAGCCGCTTTGTTTTCTTCATAGATCAATGCAATTTTAAGGGGATCGAAATCCTCTCTCAACCTCCCCCTGGATGGTGAGCTTCTCTTGACCTCGGCAATTATGGAACATTCGTTAAGGCTTAAAGCCTTCCTGAAATCCCTTGCAGGTGGAATATTACAGACGATCTTTTGTAACTCGGAAACCGGCTCTGAATATTTCAGATGAGCTACTTCTTCCTTTTTAGCAGCAACGATCTTATCTAAAATCATATTACGTACCCTAACCCCAAAAGTGCCTAAAGTTTGAAGTGCCTAAAGTGAGCTAAAGTTAATGTACACGCCTTCGGCGCGGTTAAATTCGAAACAGGCTGCGCTGAAAGCGCATTTTTTAACTTTAGGCACTTTAGTTCACTTTAGCTCACTTTACACTTTTGTTGGGTTTCGTACCTCAACCCAACCTACAACTAAACCAACCAACTAACTATTACTTAACTCAACCAGGGCCTGCAGCTTCTTTACGGCAGCTCCACTATCTATACAATCTGCGGCAATATCAATCCCTTCCCTGATATTTTCCGCCTTTCCTCCTGCCATGATTGCGAGCGCTGCGTTAAGAAGAACGATCCTTCGGCAGACCCCTTCTTTCCCCGTCAGAACACCTTTCGTAATCTCTGCATTGACCAATGCATCCCCTCCTATAAGCTCCTGTCCATCGGATATTTCACCAAAAAAATCTGTCGGATTGATATTGTAGGTTGTAATCAGTCCGTCATTTAATTCTGAAACCCTCGTCTCTCCGACGACGGTGGCCTCATCAAGACCGTCTGATCCGTGAACTATAAAAGCTCTTTTTGCGCCCAGATTTTTCAGGACACCGGCAAACATCTCCGTCAATCTTGGGTCGTAAACTCCTATAAGCTGAGAGGTTGCTCCCGCGGGATTCGTAAGTGGTCCTAACATGTTGAATATCGTCCTGATGCCGATTTCCCTCCTCGGGCCTATGGCATATTTCATGGCACCATGAAGCCTGGGGGCAAAGAGAAAGCCAATTCCTATCTGCTGAATGCATTCTTCCACTATCTCCTGCCCGGCATCAATGTTTACACCGACGGCCTCCAGGACATCGGCGCTTCCACAACTGCTTGACACGGCACGGTTCCCATGTTTGGCCACCGTCAAACCGGCCGCTGCTACAACAAAGGCCGCAGTTGTAGAAATATTGAATGTGTTCATGCCATCGCCACCGGTACCACAGGTGTCAACTATGACCGACGAAAGGGCATTGATTCTTGTGGCCTTGCGCCTCATGATACGGGCTGCACCGGTTACCTCATCAACAGTCTCCCCCTTGACTCTCAGTGCCGTTATGAAAGCTCCAATCTGGGCGGGGGTAGCTTCCCCTTCCATAATAATATTCATAACTTCCATCATCTCGGACTCGCTCAGATCAATACCGCCGACAATCTTTCCAATCGCTTTCTTAACCATCACTTAACTCCTTTTCCTTAACAGGGACAGCGCCCTTAATTTATCAATCCTAAAAAATTCTTAATTATTCGTTTCCCGTTTGGTGTAAGTACCGACTCAGGATGAAACTGTATCCCTTCTACCGGATATTCACGATGCCTTACACCCATGATCTCCCCTTCTTCCGTCCGGGCGCTTATTTCCAGACAGGACGGAAGTGAATCCCTTTTCAGTATTAGAGAATGATAACGGCCCGCAACAAAGGGATTTGGGAGTCCATCAAAGACCGTTCGTCCGTCGTTGATTATATCAGATGTCTTTCCGTGCATTATCCTGTCGGCCCTTACCACATCGGCGCCAAAGGCAAATCCTATTGCCTGATGCCCCAAACAAACCCCCAAAACAGGAATTGTTTTGTAAAAGTGCCTGATTACATCGACCGAGATCCCTGCCTCCCTGGGAGTACAGGGACCCGGCGACAGTATTATGGCGTTCATACCTAATCCCTTTATTTCTTCGATTGATATCGCATCATTCCGGTAGACCACGACATCCTCACCCATCTGACCTACATACTGCACTAGGTTGTAGGTAAATGAATCGTAATTATCGATCACCAAAATCATCTTTTCCTCCCTTATGAAAGCTTCCTTATTTTCGGAACACCATGCCTAATCAATATCATCCATTATTTCAAATCCCGAGGCTGCGATTCTTATAGCCTTAATCATTCCTTCTGCCTTATTAATAGTTTCCTGATACTCGGCTTCCGGAACGGAATCCGCTACAATTCCCGCACCCACCTGGACAAAAGTCTTTCCGTCGTGAACCATGATAGTCCTTATGGTAATGCAAAAATCCATGTTCCCCGTATAGCTGAAATAACCGACAGCCCCGCCGTACGGACCCCTTACGGAAGGCTCCAGTTCATCAATAATCTCCATTGCCCTGATCTTCGGCGCACCGGTGAGTGTACCCGCAGGAAAGGTTGCCTCCAGAACATCAAAGCAGTCTTTATCTTCGGATAATTGGGCCTGGATATTGGAGACAAGATGCATAACATGGGAATACCTCTCTACTACCATAAGCTGATTGACCTGAACGCTCCCTATTTGGGCAATTCTTCCCAGATCGTTTCTTCCCAGATCGACCAGCATGATATGCTCCGCTCTCTCCTTGGGATCGTTCAGAAGTTCGTCTGCAAGTTTTCTGTCCTCCTTTTCGCTACTGCCTCTTCTCCTCGTTCCGGCGATGGGCCTCAATTCCGCTGACTTCTCTTCAAGACGAACCATCACTTCAGGAGAAGAACCTATGAGGATGAGGTCTTCAAGTTTCAGAAAAAAGAGATATGGCGAAGGATTAACGTAACGAAGTGCCCGGTATAAATCGATGGGGGCAATACGATTTTCCATTTGAAATCGCTGTGAGAGAACAATCTGAATCGCATCGCCTGAAACAATATACTCCTTGGCCCTCCTGACGACCGTTTTATAAGCTTCCGGCGTCATGTTGGATTGAAGATGAAAGGTTTCACCCCCTTTGTGAAATGTTTCTCTCCCTTCCATTGGGGCATTCAGCATCTCTATCAAGGTATCTATTTTTCGGATAGCCTCTTTGTAAACATCCTTCAGATCATCTCTGCCTTCGGTGAAGGCACATGCCACAACCTTTATAGTATGTTTGACATTGTCAAAGATAATCAGTGTGTCGGTAATGAGAAAGATGGCTTCGTCCGTTCTTAGATCATCTACGGCCTCTGCCGGCAGTTTTTCAAAATAGCGCACCATCTCATAGCCGAGAAAACCCACGGCCCCGCCGTAAAACCGTGGAAGACCATCAACATGAACGGGACGGTATCTTCCCATCAAATCCTTTAGAAACTTGAGGGGTCTTCCCTCATGCTTGTGAAAACGGTTCTCTCCATTTTCCCGGATAACAACATCTTCTTTCCTGACACTAAAAATAACATCCGGATCCGACCCCAGGAATGTGTATCTCCCCCATTTTTCACCCCCTTCCACACTCTCCAGAAGGAAGGCATATGTCTTTGAACTTAATTTCAACAGCGCCGACACAGGGGTCTCCATGTCAGCCATGATTTCCCTGTAAACGGGGATCAGATTTCCCTCATTTGTCAGTTTTTTGAATCCTTCAAATTGTGGATAGTACATAATTGAAAAATCCTCTTCGAACGTGAAGCTCCCCGCCCACAGGGCGGGGCTTCCCGGTAAGGAATATGTTTGTTTTATATTGCGCCCCTTACCCCCCTACAAGGCGGGGCTTGCGGGTGCGCTCCCGGTCAAAGTATGGGTCTGTCGAACAAAAAAAGGGCCGTTAATAATTACGGCCCCTTTCCTTAAAACAAAAAAGCCGTGGAGTGTGCTGAAGAGCTCTTCCACGGCTAACTTTCTTTGTCAGTATTTATTTTACACTTGAAGCGGTGGACGAACCTCTGTCTTTGTATACCACCACCAGTTATTTCCCAATAACAGACTTCTTCTCATAATCTGACGTCCTCAAAAGTTAAATTCAGGAGTTTTATACCAGCGTTTTATACCCGTGTCAATATTTTTTTGCTGCTCTGTAATCCTTGACATTGCTCAATTTTTCTGTGATAAGCGAAAGACATTTGAATCCTGCTGGAATAGTGTTTTAAAAGTAGGTCACACTTTTTTGTAAACTGTTAATTCCAGATTTTGCTATGTCAGACACCGGAAAAAAATCGATTCTCTGCCCCAATTGCAGGAAACTTATCAGCTCGGATGAAGCTTCCTGTCCCTACTGCGGAATAAACAGACCTGGTTCCCTGCTGAAAAGAATCTCCTTCAAGAAACCGAAGGATGTTATCAAGGTTATTATTTACTGTAATATTGCCATCTTCATTTTTTCCCTTATATTAACTCCCCTCAACCTCGGTTCTCCGGCAAATCCACTGACGTTTTTATCCCCTTCCAACAACAGCCTGCTCCTTTTAGGCGCTACGGGCACCATTCCAATCGAAAGGTTCGGCCGCTGGTGGACACTTCTATCGGCTTCTTTTATCCATGGCGGCATACTTCACATCTTCTTTAATATGTTCGCTTTGTGGCAGCTGGGACCTTTCGTACTCCAGGAATACGGGTTCAACCGCTTTGCAATTATCTACCTGCTCAGCGGGATTCTCGGGTTTTACATGTCCTACCTGGCCGGCGTCCTCCTCACCATAGGAGCATCCGCCAGCATCTGCGGACTGATCGGTGCTATCCTATATTACGGTAAAAGCCGTGGAGGACTTTACGGAGAGACGATCTATAGACAGGCCATGGGATGGGTAATAGGTCTGGTACTCTTCGGCCTTATGGTTCCGGGAATCAATAACTGGGCTCATGGAGGAGGACTTGTCGCGGGTATGCTGATCGGTCTGATCTTAGGATACAATGAGAGAAAAAGCGAAAACTTTTTTCATCGAATCGTGGCAAGCGGTTTTATTTTACTGACCATTATCGTCCTGCTCTTTGCTATCGTGCAAGCCATTTACTATCGATTCTCTGTCTGATTACCAACTCTTCGTAAAATAAGCATGGTTATCTAAAACATTGAAGCTCCCCGCAACAAGTTGCGGGGAATCTCCGACTGTTTAGTAAGATAGAAATTATTTTCTGCCAGAAAATAATTTCGTTAACGCATTTATCCCCTTTAGTGGGACTTATCCCGTTTATCGGGGTAAGGAAAATAGTTGTTTTTATTCGCTCGCTAACCCCGCCGCAAGCAGCGGGGAATGCGCTCGCTGTTCAGTTCAACTCTGATCTATCCCGACGGCTTTGGGGATTGTCGTCTGCCAGCCAGTTTCTGGCTCAGATAGATGCTGCCAAAGATCAGAAATCCCACAATCCTGAAAGTTGTATTTGGCCATAGCAACCCCAGTGAGGCAAGACCTACCAAACTCCTTTCCCAGAAGAACAACCCGCGTAGACAGTACCCTTCCATGGCAACCGTGAAGGCTAAGAGCCCCAGGGTGGCACTAACCGCGGTTATGAGCACCTCGTAGACGGGTCCTTCAAAAAGGATAGGGGTGTAGGCGAAAAGGAAAGGAATGATGTAAAGTCCCTTGGCCAGCTTCCAGGCGGCTAAGCCGGTCTGCATGGGATTTGATCCTGCAATCCCCGCAGCGGAATAGGCTGCCAGGCAAACCGGGGGGGTGACGTTAGCATCCTGGCTATACCAGAAGATGATCATATGGGCGGCCAGTAAAGAGATCCCCATCTGTTGTAATGCCGGACCGGCCAGCACGGCCAGAAAGATATAGGAAGCAGTTACCGGCAGTCCCATTCCAAGGACGAGTGAGGCCAGCATCACCAGTATGATGGCCAAGAATAGGTGGCCTCCGGAAAGATCGATGATCATTCCTGAGAAGGTAACCCCTACACCGGTGATCCCCACGATTCCAATGATGGTCCCTGCGCAGATAAGGATGGCTGCAGTGGAAACGCTGTTTCTCGCCCCTAAATAGAGGGCATCCAGGATATCCCTCAACGTCATGCGGGTCTCCTTACGAAACCAGCTCACTACCACGATAGCAAAGATCCCTATACAAGCGGCATATGTGGGAGTAAACCCCCTGACCAGTAGCAGGAGCAACAATACAACCGGAATAAGGAAAATGGAGCCTTCTCTCAAAACCTTTTTCAGGTCGGGTATCTCCTCTTTGCTCATGGGTTTCATTCCCAGTTTAAGGGCCTCAATATGGACAAAAAACCCCACGGAGAGAAAATACATAATCGCCGGAATGGTGGCCACGGCGATGATATGCAGATAGGGGATTCCGGTCCACTGTGACATAATGAAGGCGCCGGCCCCCATAATGGGTGGCATTAACTGTCCCCCGGTGGATGCTGCCGCCTCCACACCTGCAGCAAAATGAGGCCGGTATCCTGTCCTCTTCATCAGGGGGATGGTAAACGAGCCGGTGGCCACGGTATTGGCTACCGCACTCCCCGAAATCGATCCCATAAAGCCGCTGGCGATCACAGCGATCTTGGCGGGACCACCAACCATACGGCCGGTCAGAGCCTGGGCCAACTTGATGATGAAATCTCCAGCCCCGGACTTCAACAAAAATGCGCCGAAGAGGATAAACAGGTATACATAGGTAGAGGAGACGGTACAGACTATACCGAACATTCCCTCATCGGTCAGGTACATGCGATAAAGCAGCCTTCCCAGAGCTACCCCGCGATAGTGAAAGGCGCCGGGAATCAATTTACCGAGAAAGAGCGCATAAGCGAAGAAGACAATAGAGAGGACGGGAATAATCCATCCAGCAGCTCTCTGGGTACCAATTAGGAGAATTATAATGGCGATAGCTGCAAAGATGTAGTCTCGCATGATGGGGATAGAGGCCCTATCCAGGTGGAGCTCCTCTTCAAAGAAAAGGATATATAAGACCACAGCCGTTGCCAGCAAAATGAAGAAAAGATCAATGCCGAAACCCTTCTGAGGTTTCTTTTTGAACATGGGATAGAAAAAGAAGGCCAAAACCATGATGAATCCGAGGTGAACCGCGTTGCGATATATCGCCGGCATCACCCCGATGGTGTTCACCCAGATATGAAAGAGAGAAGCAGCAATCCCTATAATATAAACAACCGATTGCCACCTTCCGGAAAGCTCCCGGAAGGAGGTGGTAACCTCACCCCTATCCTCCAGCCCCTCGATCTCCTCTTTCTTCCTTTTTCCAGTCAACAGGACCTCCTCGGGTAATAGGAAAAAAGTGGGTCATAGCCGATGGCCATAACCCACTTTAACCTCCTAACGTGCCTCAGGTGGGATCAGGTTCCCGGGGATCTTTACCCCCTTCTCTTTATAGTATTTGTAGGCTCCTGGATGCAGCGGAGCGGGGAGTCCACTGAGAGCATTTTCTAATGTTATGAATCCCCCCATTTTGTGGACGGCCTTCATATAATCGGGGTTTTCAAAAAGAGTTTTGGTGAGGAGATAGATCACCTCCGTATCTACGTCAGCTCTTACCCCGAGGAAATTAGGCTGAGCAATGGTGCGCACTTCCTTGGTCTGTCCCGGATAGGTATTAGCCGGAATTATGTAGCGGTAACCGGGATAAGCGGTCTTTGCATTGATACTATTCAGCTGCTTGTCGGTAAACTCCAAGACCACGACCTCCATCCCTGGCGTGGCGGAGACATCGGTGACGGCGGCCACCGGAGGGCCGGCACATAGGTTGGCCCCACTAATTCTCCTGTCTTTCATAGCCTTGGCTGACTCAAAATATCCCAGATACTCGGCTTCGATATCCGTCCTCTTCATCCCGAGTCCTTCCATAATGGTCAGTCCGGACCTCTCTGTGCCGCTTCCGGCTCTGCCTATGGAGAACCTGAGCCCTTTGATGTCGGATGCGGTACCCTCCTTTACCTTATTCTTCACGATTACAAAATGTTCCACATTGGGCCAGAGCATGGTGATGGTGCGTAACTCCTTGTCGGGTTTCCCCTTGTACATCCCGATGCCGTTCCATGCCATTTTGCCAAAGAGCCCCTGCAGTATAACAAGCTCCACCTCCTTGCCCTTGAGCATGTTGATATTCTCGCCTGACCCAGCGGATGTAATTGCCTGAACTTGAATACCATGTTTGTCAGCCAACCTGATAGACCACAGGGAGGCCATACCAACGCCAATAGGGTAGTAGGTCCCCCCGGTAGTAGCCGTAGCGATGATCAAGGAGGTTAGTTTCTTTTTCGCGGCTTGTGCCTCTACCCCGGTGAAGGTCATCATAAACACAAAAACCCCCACGACTGTCAATGCTAAAAACACCCTTCCTTTTTTGGAAAACATCTAAAATCCCTCCTTTCCCGACTTCTTTTGGGTTAAATGGTTTTTAACCTCTACGAATGAACAAACGAAATAATTCCCCTTACCACCTCCTTCCAAAAAAGTTGTCTTGTTTCAACACATTAATTATACAAAGATATTACGAGACCACTAAAACAGTGTCAAGCAAATTTTCTTTTTATTGCTTTACCTCAATTGCAGGGTGAACGGCGTACTAACTCAGTGGAACTATCTATGGGCTTCAGCACATGAACATACGCTATCTTTTTCCTGAAATAGTTAGAATGGCTTACAAAAAACTTTTTACGAAGCCATTAATTTTAATTTTAGCTTCTTGATAGGAGTAAACTATCAAGCCTTTAATTCCGGATTTTCTATGACTGTTTGGTTTAATTTTTTGTTAACTTTGTCTCTTTCTTTTTCTGCTTTGCCAGCGCCTTCAATGCTTTTTTATCCTGCTTCGCCTGTTGTTCGGCCTGCTCAGGAAACATCTCTTCCGTAATTTTCGGGAGATCTTTCTCGCCGGTGATCTCTATCTTCTCTCCCGGTCCTTCAGCCCTGGAGGGGACTCCCTTTTCCCCCGCCTTTAACCTTTCCATCATATGTTTGGCGAATGTTTTCCCGAACTGTCCGATGAAACCGGCTATCAGTACAATTAAAACCCATTTCATGATCCGCCAAATATCAATTCCATCCGTCATAATTGCAAAAATCTCTCCTCTATAATATCAACCACTCCTGATATATCATTAATGTCGAGGCATGGAACACCGATATCTAATCTTTGATTGCTGACTACGGCGATGAGGTTATCATCATTTGTACATAACAGTCCCTGCTTCATCTCCGTACGGTTGACTTCAATCTTGGGATATGGATTTCCCTTATAACCCTCAACCAAAATAACATCCACATCTTTAATGTATCTATTTTTAAGCTCGGCAATACTATAATCTTTCTCTACATCTTCAATAAGAGCCACTCTCCGTGGTGATGCTATTACCGTAGTACGTGCACCTGCTCTTTTATGGCGCCAGCTGTCTTTCCCCTCGTGGTCTATGTCAAACCCGTGGATATTATGCTTGATGGTAGCCACCCGATAACCCCTCCTGTTTAATTCCGGGATCACTTTTTCTATCAGTGTGGTCTTGCCGGAATCCGATTTGCCCACAATTGACACGACGGGAATCATATTTTCCTCCATATTGTTGCCTTAAAACCTAACACATCTAATCTTGATGCATTCGTAAAAAGTCATAAACTGCACCATTTGTCATGCTGAACTTGTTTCAGCATCTAATTATTTCAGTAAGTTAGAGACCCTGAAATAAATTCAGGGTGACAAAAAAAGACTTTTTACGAGACTGTCAAACTTTGTCCAGCAGGATATTGACAAACCTCAGATAAGGCCGCAAAGCAGCTGTTCCTCCACCTTCAGAAATAATCTGCATAATCTTTTCTGTGTTGAGCATTGCAGAGCCTCCTAAATGGTTTACCTGCGTCCCTTCAAAAATTTCACCACACATTGGCGTGGAAGGACCCAGCACCGCAACATGCCGGGGACTCCCCAGGCTGTTCAACACCTCCTCCATGGTATCATTCAATAGTGCGGTAGCGGTAATAATCGCAACTGTACACTCTTCGAGTATTCTTGCTCTTTCCTTCTGGCCGAAAACCTCCATTAGAACCGGATTCCTCTCAATAATGGAAAGTGATGCCCCGGTTTCCTTTATCCGTTGCACCAGAGGACGAAAAAGGCCTACCATGGCGACCCTGTCTTCTGCTCCGAGATTGATCAATTCGAGTGTGTTCTTATCCTCTTCAGTCGGCTCCGGATGAATTATGGCATTCGCCGTAGCCAGTCCCAGTGCTTTTTCAAGGGGGTTCCTGCCATCGACGAGACGCCTCAAAAAATCAGAAGCCTTTGAACCAACAAGTTTGCCTGCCTCATCAATAACCGAACAGCCCGGGGTTAATTCGTGATTCAGCACCGCAGCCAGACCCATCCGGTTTTCTTCCAGTTTCACACCCAGATAGCTGAGACCGACTCTGACCTCCTTTACCAGAAGATCTCCCCCTCTTCCGGAAAGATATTCATAAAAACGGTTTGATATTTCACCTATCGGTATCATTTCTTTTTACTCTCTCTCCCAAAAAGATTATTACACGAAAAATCCCTTTTTGAAAAGCTTTCTAATCGTATATTTATCACCTCATCTTGATGGAAAGCAGGATCAATCGTTAAGAAATACCAGCACTATGTTGGGCTGTTTATTAAACCTGCAACGGCCTCAAAATTCATCCTGGACAGATTTCATAACACCTTAATTCTAAAATAAAATTCAAGCATTAAAAGCATGGTCTGTTAAATCAGACACATTTACAAAATAATCTTGACATTGCTCGAATTTCTTGTTATTAGCGGAGCTCAGTTTAATGCTGATAATTGGGTACAAGTTTTTAGAAAGCGCTTTATCGTTATTTTTATTTTTTAGTGAAGTTATAATGGGAATCCCTTTCCGGTCAGGCAAGGGGATTTCCGGGTTGTATCGGTATAAAAAAGTCACGTTATCAGGAGGTTGGAAATGTTTGGAGAAGCGTTAAAGGTTTTTGCTGTGGGATTTAGCGGTGTTTTTCTCTGCCTTATAATATTAATGTTATCAGTTATGCTCTTTGGGAAAATCGCTGCTACGTTTACGAAAAAAGAGAAGAAGGAAAGTTAACCAAAGACATTCCATCTTCCGTAAGGTAATAAGGAGGTAAAATAATAGATATGGATTTCAGTTTATTTCTAAAGGTTTTTCAAAGCACAGGGTTTATGAGCATAACCTTCGGAAACGTTATAATGTGGATAATAGCTTTTACTTTTATCTATCTTGCTATAACTAAGAATTACGAACCTTTGCTTCTGGTACCCATAGGTTTTGGAATATTCGTTGTAAACCTTCCCCTGGTAAATGTTATGGAAGAAGGTGTAGGCCTTCTCTGGGTTTTTTATCATTTCACTATCGATAAATGGGATTTGTTGCCGCCGATTATCTTTATGGGTATCGGAGCCTTGACCGATTTCGGGCCGGTTTTAGCCAATCCGAAGACCCTTCTCCTCGGCGCGGCGGCACAATTCGGTGTTTATATCGCTTTCTTTATTGCTCTCATGTTAGGATTTAATCTCCAGGAAGCCGCCTCAATAGGAATCATCGGAGGGGCCGACGGTCCTACAACGATATTCTTAACGGCGCAGCTTGCTCCACATCTCTTAGGCGCGACAGCATTGGCAGCCTATTCATACATGGCGATGGTACCGATTATCCAGCCGCCGATAATGAATCTTATGACGACCCAGGCGGAGCGCAAAATCAAGATGAAACAGTCTCGGCCGGTCGGTAAGCTTGAAAGGATTTGCTTCCCGTTGGTGGCGACAGGAGTCATCTGCTTACTTATCCCCGAATCGGCACCGCTGATGGCAATGCTGATGCTGGGAAATCTGTTCAAAGAATGCGGTGTGGTGGAACGTCTCTCCAAAACGGCATCAAATGAGCTGATAAATATTGTAACGATATTCTTAGGTCTCTGTGTTGGCGCCGCTATGCCGGCTTCGCTCTTTTTGAGACCGCAATCGCTTTTCATATTCTGCCTTGGACTGGTCGCCTTCGCTTTCAGCACAGTCGGAGGTCTTGCGCTGGCCAAAATTTTCAACCTTTTCCTGAAAGAGAAGATAAATCCTCTGATCGGCTCGGCCGGTGTGTCGGCGGTTCCCATGGCTGCGCGTGTCTCGCAGGTTGTGGCGTCAAAAAATGACAAGCGTAATTTTATTCTTATGCACGCGATGGGACCCAATGTGGCCGGCGTGATTGGTACAGTATCAGCAGCAGGACTATTTCTGACGTTATTAAAGTAACAGGAATTAATCCCCGTTCGTGTTTAAGTATATGGGGTAATTCGATAAAAAACTTAAAAGGAGGAATGCAAATGAGTGAAGAAATACTCGCTCCAATGCCGGGAAACATTTGGCAGATTCTTGTGAAACCTGGTCAGGAAGTAAAGGAAGATGATGAACTTCTGGTACTCGAGGCGATGAAAATGGAAAACCCCATCTTCTCTCCAATAGACGGTGTAGTAAAAGAAATCAACGTAAAAGAGAAAGATGCTGTGGATGTTGATCAGCTCTTGATGACCATAGAGTAAAGACATCGTATCGGCACAAACGATACACCAAAAGTAGCTTTAGTTTATACTATCGGTAAAAGCCCCTCTAATAGTTATATTAGAGGGGCTTTTGCGTTTTCGAAGGCAGAAAACTGTCCTCGTTCCTTTTTCCCCTGACCTCTTTGCCATTCCTTTCAATGGCAGGCGAGGCACCGCTGTATTGAATCTCCCCGCAACTTGTTGCGGGGAACGAAGTAATTCGAAGAATAATCTCCGACTGTTTAGTAAGTTAGAAAATATTTTCGTTAACGCATTTATCCCCTTTAGTGGGACTTATCCCGTTTATCGGGGTAAGGAAAATGTTTATTTTTTATTCGCTCGCTGTTCAGTTCATCCATGGGAACAGATTTCAAATCTGTTCCCCTAAGCTTGACTTACCATTTATTTACAGATATCATAACGTTCAAAAAATCTAATCTGCCGGTTTGATTGCAAGTATCTTATCCCAGGCTGAAACACTGGCAGATCAGACCTGGCCTTCGGACACAAAATTTCTATGGAAACTTTTGCCTTAGCGGCGATCAGCCTTACAATTTCGATTTCCCTTTTAATCAAAAAAAAACGGAATCCCGTCTACCTGTCCTTTGCCCTTTTATGCTTTGCGCTCTTTTTACAAAAGACAGGGGTTTTTTTCTACGGAATCTTCAATATTGCTTTCTGGAAAGCTATCTACTATCTGGGTTTTCTTTCAATCCCTCCGCTGCTGCTCGCTTTCAGCCGGTTCTTCATCACTCGGCAAATCTTTCCAAAGAGAGTCATAGCATTAACCACATTCGGCAGTTTCTTGATAGGAGGTGCACTGTTTACAACTTTCCACAGATGGCCTCATGTGGCTATCATCCCGTACGTCTACGTTGGCCTCGCCGTGGTTTACTGCTATGCAGCTTTTCTTGCTTCCATTAAAAAAAGGTCATCGGATATAGAAAAAAAACGGATGATTTATTTAGCCATCGCCTGCGCCATGGCAGTAGTGGTAAGTATTTCTGATATATTCCACCTCTATGGGTATGCAATTCCTTCCTTCTCAAACATTGCAATAGCTGCCCTGATATATTTTACTCTGATTATTATTACTTATCCCCATCTTCCGGAATTCTATGAAATTATGGCCAGGGCTCTTATAATTTTCATCCTTACATTGTTCGCAGCCATCGTATGTTACCTCGTCATCGGCCTCTTTGGAGAGGGTTCGGCACTGCCCCCCATTAACATTATCTTTATGACGTCTTTCATAATCGTTATCTTTATTGATCCCGTCAAACTGATACTAAAAAAAATTGCCAGCTTTCTTTTCTTTGACGGCAGGGATGTATTCACATCCCTTTATGCCATCGACGAAAAACTGGAGAATGAAAAATCAGTGCTTCTGGAAGAGATGGCAACCGGCCTTGCCCATGAAATAAGAAATCCTCTCGGTTCCATCAAGGGAGCCGCACAGTACCTGAGATCAGAAGTTGATACCGCTGAGAACCGAAATCTTCTTGATATCATCACGGAAGAGGTGGATCGGCTGAGTAATGTCGTTTCACAATTTCTCAATTATGCCAAGCCCTATACGGTCAATGCAAAAAAGCAAAATATCAACCACATTATAGAAAAAACCATCGCCCTGATCAAGGCAGATAACCTGTCAGAAAAGATAGTCATTAGAGAAAACCTGTCCCCGGATCTGCCGGAAGTAAATGTGGACGGTGAGCAACTGATGCAGGTTTTTCTTAACATTGCATTTAATGGAATTGAGGCAATGCCTGAAGAAGGGACTCTGAGTTTCACTACATCACAGATCGAGAAAGAAGATGCCACCATCATAGAGATCGCTGTCAAGGACACCGGCAGAGGCATAAATAAGGAAGACATGGAAAATGTATTCAAACCCTTTTTCACAACCAAAGAAAAAGGGACTGGGCTCGGCCTCCCGATTTGCCAGAGAATTATCACAAAACATGGTGGTCATATTGAGGTAAAATCAAATCCAGGTAAAGGAACAACATTTTATATAAGAATTAAATCATGACACCGGTCAGCTTTGAATCAAAGAATAGCAAAAGGAGACAACAGAATATCCTGTCACACTTTTTTGCCGATTTCCGATTGCCGGCCAGATAAAATAACCTTGACAGCGATACAGTGCCATAATAGGTTAATAAGTTATGCAAAGAATTTTAGTTGTTGATGACGAATTGAATATGCGGCTGGTCTTGAAAGCCATGCTTGAAAAAGAAAACTATGAGGTTGCTACTGCCTTCAATGGTCTTAAAGCCCTCGATATCCTCGCGACCAGCGAAGTTGCAGTCGTTGTAACCGACCTAAAAATGCCCGGGCTTGACGGCATGGGTCTTCTGGAGAAGGTGGTCCGTGACTACCCCTCCATACCGGTTATTATCATTACCGCTCACGGCACGATAGACACAGCGGTGGACGCCCTGAAAAAAGGGGCATTTGATTACATTACCAAACCCTTTGAACAGGATGACTTCAAGAACGTTATTAACAAGGCATTTAAAACCAGATTATTGAATGAAGATGAATTGGTTTTGAGTCCCGATGAAATAGACAGGTATGAAATTATAGGTTCCAGTAAAAGCATCACGGAAACATTTGATACGATTAAAAAAGTGGCCCCCACGACGACTACAATTCTCATTACAGGAGAAACAGGAACGGGAAAGGAGCTCGTTGCCAACGCAATCCACAGAAACAGCCCCCGTAAAAACGATCCGTTCATTAAAATCAACTGTTCTGCCATCTCAGAAAATCTGATAGAGAGCGAACTTTTCGGTTATGAGAGAGGAGCCTTTACAGGTGCAATTTCAAGGAAGCCGGGGAGATTTGAACTCGCCCACAAGGGAACCCTCTTTCTCGACGAGGTAGGCGACATTCCAAAAGAGATGCAGGTAAAACTCCTCAGAGTAATACAGGATCACGAGTTTGAACGGGTGGGGGGACTCCAGACAATAAAGGTCGATGTAAGGTTGATTACAGCCACAAACAGAAACCTCCTCCAGGACGTAAAGGAAGGAAATTTCAGGGCTGATCTCTATTACAGGCTTAATGTCTTGCCTGTTCACCTCTCGCCTCTGAGAGAAAGACCAGAAGATATCAAACTCTTAACCGATTATTTTACAGAAAAATTCAACACAAAACTTAATCGAAAGATTAAACACATCGATCCACGGGTAAGAGAACTGTTGCTCAATTACAGCTGGCCCGGAAACATCAGGGAACTGGAAAATCTTATTGAAAGACTTGTATTGATGGCCAAAGGGGATAGTATCGTCCTCGAAGACATCCCCGCAGAGTTGAAATCTCAGGACGATACGGCAGCAATTCTCCGGCCTGAAGATCACAAAAAATCTTTTAAAAACATTATTAAAAGCAAGACGGCGGAAATAGAAAAGCAGATGATCATCAAGGTTCTGGAGACGTGTGGCGGTAATATAACAAAGGCGGCTATGTGGCTCGGTCTCAGCAGAAGAGGACTCCATCTTAAAATGGAAAAATATAACCTCCGGAAATAAGGAAAATACCTCTCAGCTCCACTATAAAGAGAAACAAAAATGGATGTTTTATTATTTAAAATTGCTCTTTGTGCTTATTTTGTAAGTACTCTGGGATATATTACATCTCTTCTCTTTAAGAGGGTATTTGTGGCCAGGGTTTCTACATGGATTCTTGTCCTGGCTTTTATTATACACGGTTTTTCTTTTCTTTTCCGGTGCATGGAAACCGGTCACAGTCCATTTATCAATCTGTACGATTCCCTTTCTTTTTTTGCATGGACAATAACCGGCACTTATCTTGCCTTCCAGGTTAAGACAAAAACGAGGGTTCTCGGCGCTTTTGTGTCACCTCTTGCCTTCTTGCTCATGGTGGTGGCATCCGTCCAATTAGGCGGGGAGGTTTCCATATCGTCCATCTTACAGGGACGCCTGGTAATTGTTCACGTAATATTGTCTGTCTCAGGTGAAGCTCTTTTCACCCTTGCGTGTTGTGCCAGTGTTATGTATCTGATTCAGGAAAATTTTATAAAAAATAAAAAGGGTGGCGGGTATAGCAGGCTCCTCCCTTCGCTGCGGGATCTGGACAGGATAAATCACATCTGTCTCCTGTGGGGTTTCCCTATGTTAACAATGGGAATTATTGCCGGATCAATCTGGGCACGGACTGCCTGGGGTAGTCACTGGCAGTGGGACCCAAAACAGATATGGACCATGTTTGCCTGGATATTCTATGCCCTTTTATTACACCAAAGACTTGCCATAGGATGGAAGGGTAAAAAAGTTGCCCTTTTTTCCATTGTTGCTTTCTTGATTTTGCTTTTTTCTTTTGTCGGAGCGAACACGTTTTTTATAACATCACACAGGTTTATGTAAGAATAAATTTCAGGAGCCAAAATTCAGAAGGAAATCGGATATATCATCAATATAATCTTTTTGTTCTGGCTCCTGAATTCTGGATTCTATTTTTGTGCTAATGAACATAATATTGATTGGGATAAATCACAGGACAGCTCCTGTAGAAATAAGGGAGAAGCTTTCCATTAACTGCGAGGACAACGACCGGCCTCTGGTAGAAATAATGAGTGTCCCGCAGATACGTGAGAGTTTGTTTCTTTCCACCTGCAACCGTGTGGAGGTGCTTGCAGGTGTGTCGGATATACATTCTGCCGTAGAAAACTTAAAATCTGTCATTTTTTCTCTCGGTAATTTATCTTCAAAAGAGCTGGAAAAATGCCTTTATATTTATCACAGCGATGATGCGGTAAGACATTTGTTCCGGGTGGCTTCGAGTATTGATTCCATGGTCATGGGAGAACCGCAGATACTGGGACAGGTCAAAGATGCTTATCGCCGCTGTGTAGAACATAACTCGTCAGGAGTTATTCTGAATAAGCTGCTTCACCATGCCTTCCGGGTGGCAAAGAGGGTAAGGACGGAAACCGGTATTTCCAGTAATGCCGTTTCGGTAAGTTTCACAGCAGTAAAGCTGGCAAAAAAGATACTTGGCGATCTCAGGGGGAAAACCATTCTTCTTGTTGGTGCCGGTGAGATGTCAGAACTGGCAGCAAAACATTTGATGAGTAGTGGGGTTTCCAAAATTATTGTGGCCAATAGAACCTATGGGCAGGCTGTGAAGCTGGCGGATGATTTTCACGGAACACCAATAAATTTTGACCTTCTTGAAGAAAAACTCAAAGAAGTGGATATAGTAATCAGTTCTACAGGCGCGCCCGGTTATATTATCGGAAAAGAGATAATCGCCTCCGCATTGCGCAGACGCAATAACAGATTAATGTTCTTGATTGACATAGCAGTACCGAGGGACATCGATCCCGAGGTGAACACAATAGACAATGTTTATCTTTATAATATCGATAACCTCCAGGAAATTGTTGATGAAAACATAAGCATCAGGATGAGAGAGGCCGAAAAAGCCGAGACAATTATAGATGAGGAGGTTCTTAAATTTTCCGGATGGTTCAAGACGCTCGAAGCAGTTCCAACCATCGTTTCTCTCAGAGAAAAAGTGGATGAGATTACTGAGAGTGAACTGCAAAAATCGGCTTCCTGGATGAGGAATTTAGGTGAAGAGGAAAAGGAAAACATAAAAATCCTGATTTCTTCCGTGACAAATAAAATGCTCCATGATCCGATAACAGGTCTTAAGGAGGAAAGTCAAAATGACGGTGCCGCTCCTTACATAGCGGCTATCAGAAGATTATTCAGATTAGATGATGACTGATCTTTCCTTGTCCTAACATTTAAGGAGGAAAGGAGCCTTCAATTTTAGCATCAAACGGAGGTGGCACATTAAGGAAATCATAAGAATAGGAACACGCGGAAGTAATCTGGCGCTGAAACAGGCACACTGGGTGGCCGACAGGCTGAAAAAGAAATACCCCGACATGATTACGGAGATTTCCGTAATCAAAACAAAGGGAGACAGGATGCAAAATATTTCTTTGGCCGGTATCGGGGGAAAGGGTGTTTTTGTCAAGGAGATTGAAGAAGCACTCCTTAAAGGCGACCTTGCGATTGCTGTGCACAGTATGAAGGATGTTCCCACAGAACTTCCGGAAGAGTTGGAAATAGGAGTCGTGACCGAAAGAGAGGATCCCAGAGATGTTCTGATATCACGGGAAAACGTGAAAATAGAGGATCTGCCAACCGGAGCCCGGATAGGTACAGGTTCCCTCAGAAGGGCATTACAACTGCGTAATCTGATGCCGGATGTCAAAATCGTTTCTATCCGGGGCAATCTGGACACGAGAATAAAAAAGCTGAAAACAGATAATCTTGATGGCGTGGTGGTTGCAGCGGCCGGGATGAAACGTATGGGATGGGAAGAGAGTGTCTCCCAATTCATCCCCATCGAAGTAATGGTCCCCTCCCCCGGACAGGGTGCGCTTGGTATAGAACTACGAAAGGATGATGAAGAAATAAGAGACATTGTCTCCTTTCTCAATCACAGCTCATCGTCGATTGAAGTTATGGCCGAAAGGGCTTTTTTAACACAATTGGGGGGAGGATGTCAGGTACCGATAGCGGCTTTCGGTAAAAAACAGGACGATGAATTAATTTTAAGAGGCCTTGTGGGAAGTCTTGATGGAGAGATCATTATAGTGGATGAGATAACAGGAAACAGCGAAGATTGGGAAGAATTAGGAAAGAAGCTGGCCGAGAATATCTGGTCGAGAGGTGGTCGGGAGATACTGGAGGAGATATACGATAGATAAGCGGTCAGCAATCAGTAAGATAAAGAAAGCTATCTTCTGCCTGATTCTTTGTTTTTACTAAAAACTGACGGCTGACTGTTAATCGCCAACAGAAGGAGATTTCAATCCGTGAATAAGATGGGCAAAGTATATATCATCGGTGCCGGACCGGGAGATCCCGGGCTTATGACGGTCAGAGGATTACAATGTCTGCAGGAGGCCAATGTAGTTCTCTATGATTATCTTGTCAGCATTGAACTTCTCAACCATACGGCGGAAAATGCCCGGTTGATCTACGTGGGTAAAAAGGGTGGAAACCATACCATACCCCAGGATAAACTGAATGAACTCCTTGTAAAGGAGGCGAAGAGCGGGAATGTCGTTGCCAGACTTAAAGGGGGAGATCCCTTTATCTTCGGAAGGGGCGGAGAAGAAGCAGAGATGCTCTCAAAGGAAGGAATCCCTTTTGAGGTGGTTCCCGGTGTCACTTCCGCCGTGGCTGTTCCAACCTATGCCGGGATACCTCTGACACACCGTGATTATACATCCACAGTTGCCTTTGTAACCGGTCATGAAGATCCTACAAAGGGTAAAAGCGATATAGCCTGGGAGAGAATCTCCGCCATCGGAACCGTTGTCTTCCTGATGGGTGTCAAGAACTTGAGGCATATCGTGGAAAACCTGGTCGGCAACGGGAGGGATTCAGAAACACCGGCTGCCCTGATAAGGTGGGGAACAACGGCGGATCAGGAAACCCTGACAGGAACTCTTCGAAATATAGTAGAGATAGCGGAAGAAAAAATTTTTTCACCACCGGCGATATTTGTCGTGGGAGAAGTGGTAAAATTGAGAGAGTCCCTGAACTGGTTTGAAAAGAAACCCCTCTTCGGTAAAGGAATCGTTATTACGAGACCCTTTGAACAGGCAGGAGAATTTGCAGATATTTTGCATAGAGCGGGGGCACGGGTTATCTGTTTCCCCACGATAAAGATTGTTCCGCCCGAGAATTTCGATGATCTGGACCGGGCGATAGGAAATATAGAAAAATACCACTGGATTGTATTTACCAGTGTAAACGGGGTTAAGTTTTTCTTCAAGCGCCTTGATGATTTGAATAAGGACATAAGAGGCCTCAAGGGAATCAGAATATGTGCCATCGGACCCGCTACCTCTGCTGCTGTGGAAAATTACGGGATCCGCATCGATATCATCCCCGATGATTATACGTCTGAAGCTGTTCTGGAAAAATTTAAAGAACAGAAAATCAGGGACAAGAACTTTCTTCTGCCGAGGGCGGAAATTGCCAGTGACGTGATTCCGGAGGGCCTTTCAAAGCTCGGTGGAAACGTAGACGTCGCGGTAGCTTACCGGACAGTTAGTTCGGGAAGAGACAAGTCAGAGCTTTATGACTTAATAGGGCAAAATAAGGTTGACGTCATTACCTTCACAAGTCCTTCCACCATGATTAACTTCCTGAATATTATGGGAGAAGACTTCCATCTTAACGAAAATATAAAGACAGCGTGCATAGGACCTGTGACGGCCGCTGCCGCGGAAAAACTCGGTTTCAAGACCGACATCATGCCGGAGACATATACCATTTCCGGCCTTGTAGATGCGCTGATAGAGGATTTTAGACAATGATTGGAATTTCAAAGCTATATTGCGGGGCTGTGGAGCCATCAGATGTCCTTCGTTACGGGAGGGACTCCGGGGAACTTCCTTCGCATCTCCTCCAGTTTTCCAGAGATAAAAAGCCTGTGGTCGTCTGGAATGTAACCAGAAGATGCAACCTTAAATGTATTCACTGCTACTCGAGTTCACAAAATATACAATACAGTGATGAACTCAACATTGACGAGGGCAAAAAATTGATATCGGACCTCGCCTCTTTCGGTTCCCCGGTTGTTCTCTTTTCCGGCGGTGAACCGTTGATGAGAAAGGACCTTTCCGAGCTTATCCGGTTCGCTGTGGATAAGGGTATGCGGGCAGTGATTTCAACAAACGGCACACTGATGACAAAAAACCTGGCAAAGATCTTTGGGGAAATCGGCCTTTCTTATGTTGGCGTGAGCCTCGATGGAATGAAGGAAAAACATGACAGGTTCAGGGGGGTTAGTGGAGCTTTTGATGCCGCCCTGAAAGGAATCAGGCTCTGCCAGGATGAGGGTATAAAGGTGGGAGTTCGCTTTACCATAAGCAGGCAAAATTCCTCCGAAATCCCTTCCATTTTTGACTTCATTGAGGAAAGAGAAATCCCCCGGGCATGTTTTTATCACCTCGTCTATGCGGGACGCGGCTCCGCGTTGATTGATGAAGATCTGTCCCACGATGAAACGAGAAAAGTGGTAGATATTATCATGGACAGGACAAGAGATCTTTTTGATCGTGGAATGGAAAAAGAGATACTCACCGTGGACAACCATGCCGATGGCCCGTATGTATATTTACGTTTACTGAAGGAAGACCCGAAAAGAGCCGCCGAAGTATTTGAGCTTCTCAAGATGAATGAGGGAAACAGTTCCGGAAACGGCATCGGGTGTGTGAGCTGGGATGGTGAGGTCCACGCAGACCAGTTCTGGAGAAATCTGTCCTTCGGTAATGTCAGGAAACGTCCCTTCAGTGAGATATGGCTGGATACATCAAATGAATTGATGGTAAAATTGAAAGACAAAAGACCTCACGTGAAGGGGAGATGCGCAACCTGCCGCTGGCTCGATATCTGCGGGGGCAATTTTCGCGCGAGGGCTGAGGCGGTATCAGGTGACATCTGGTCATCTGACCCGGCCTGTTATCTGACGGATGAAGAAATTTAAGTTTGATGTTTAAACTTTAAACTCAGGAGTGAGATCATGTATTATCCAGCTTACAGGCCAAGGAGATTGAGGAAAAACGCGAGTTTCAGGAGAATGATACGGGAGACAAAATTGTCTGTTGATGACCTTGTTTATCCCCTCTTTGTAACCTCTGGCCGTAATGTCAAGAAACCGATCAACTCCATGCCGGGCAATTTTCAGATGTCTGTTGATCATCTGGTGAAAGAAGTGCAAAAAACGAAGGATCTCGGTATTCCCGCGGTACTCCTTTTCGGCATTCCCGACAAGAAAGATGAAGTCGGTTCAGGCGCATTTGCCGACGATGGGATTATCCAGCGCGCGACAAGGGAAATCAAGGAGAAGGTGCCTGATATCATGGTAATTTGTGACGTATGTCTCTGTGAATATACCAGCCATGGTCATTGCGGCACTATTAAAGACAACGATGTGGACAATGATGCCACCCTGGAAATTCTCGCAGAAACAGCCCTGTCTCAGGCGAAGGCCGGAGCGGATATGGTAGCCCCTTCCGGTATGATGGACGGCGGTGTCGGGATAATCAGGGAGGCCCTCGATGAGGAAGGATATGATGCCCTTCCCATTATGGCCTATTCGGCAAAGTATGCCTCCTGCTTTTACGGACCCTTTCGCGAAGCCGCCGAAGGTGCCCCGCAATTTGGGGACAGGAAATCATACCAGATGGATCCGGCCAATTCCGATGAGGCTATCCGGGAGATAACCCTCGATGTTGAAGAGGGTGCGGATATTATTATGGTAAAACCTGCACTTCCTTATCTCGATATTATCTACAGGGCTAAAGAGGAATTCGATTTACCCATAGCGGCCTACAATGTCAGCGGGGAGTTTGCCATGATCAAGGCTGCTGCCAATCTTGGCTGGCTGGATGAGGAAAAGGCGATGATGGAAGCCCTTACATCAATAAAGAGGGCAGGGGCGGATATTATAATAACCTATTTTGCCCGGGACGCGGCCAATCTAATAGTTTAAAGTTTAAAGTTTCAAGTTTCGAGTTTAAAGTTTGAAGATAGAGGGGCGGGTTTTATCCCTGCCTGATAGGGTTATCAGTAATGGTTTCAAATAAACAAGCTTTAATCTTACCCCATACACTTCGCATGATTGCCTGGGAGGTAACGAGGAGCTGTAACCTCTCCTGTATACACTGCCGGGCTTCATCAGAATACGGCCCCTATGAAGGGGAACTCACCACCGATCAATGTTTTAAACTCGTTGACGACATAGCATCCTTTAGCAAACCGGTGATTATCCTGACCGGTGGTGAACCGCTGATGCGGGAGGATATCTTCGATATCGCCTCTTATGTGGATAAGAAGGGTCTGCGCGTGGTACTGGCCACTAACGGTACACTGGTAACTAACGATATTGCCGTAAAAATGCTTGAATCGGGAATCAAAAGGGTCAGTATCAGCATCGATGGTCTGGATGCGGAAAGTCATGATGCCTTTCGTGGGGTATCCGGCGCCTTTGAGAAGGTGATGGCCGGGATTGCGGCCATGAAAAAAGCCGGATTGGAATTTCAGATCAATACCACTATAACCCGGGTCAATCTATATCAAATTCAGGGGATCCTGAATCTGGCCATCGGGCTGGGTGCCGCCGCTCACCACATCTTTCTCCTTGTACCCACAGGGAGGGGAAGAGAAATGGCTGATCAGGAAATACCACCGCAAGATTATGAAGAAACGTTGAACTGGTTTTATGAACAGAGTTTCACTTGCCCGATTCAGCTCAAAGCTACCTGCGCTCCTCACTACTTTCGCATTTTCCATCAGCGAAGAAAGGAACGACCGGCGGAATCAAGGGAAGAAAGGGATTCATTGAACACCATGACCAGAGGTTGTATGGGGGGCGTTTCGTTCTGTTTTCTTTCCCATACGGGGCAGGTGCAGCCTTGTGGTTTTCTTGAGATTGACTGTGGTCAGCTCAAAGAAAAGAGCTTGGAAGATGTTTGGAATAATTCCCCTGTTTTTACTGATCTGAGGGATTTGAGTAAGTACAAAGGGAAATGCGGCCGCTGCGAGTTTGTAAAGGTGTGCGGCGGTTGCCGTGCCCGCGCCTATGAAGTCACGGGAGACTACCTGGCTGAGGAACCATTTTGTATTTATGAACCAAGGAATAAGGGGCAGTGATCAGTGGTCAGTGTTAAGCGTTTATGGAGTAATCCTAAGTTTATAATTGGGTTCATGACCCGTAGCCTTTAGCCTTAAGCCTCAGATATGGACGAAACAGACAAAAAGATATTGAACATTATCCAAACCGATTTCCCGGTTAATGCAGAGCCCTTCAATGTACTGGCCAAGAGAATCAGCATTGATGAGGATGAAGTCCTGCAACGTGTCAAAAAGCTGAAGGAGACAGGGATCATTCGCAGAATGGGAGCAGTGTTTGACACCCGAAAACTTGGTTTTGCAAGCACTCTTTGTGCCGCTCGGGTCTCAGAGGAGAAGCTGAAAGAATTTGTCGAAATCGTCAATTCTTATCCGGGGGTAACCCATAATTACAGAAGAAACCACGAATACAATGTCTGGTTTACTTTCATGGCTTCTACCGAAGAAGAGATAAAAAAATCGCTGGCGGAAATCAGTGAAAAAACTGGCATTAATGATATACTCAACATGTCTGCCAAACGGAATTTCAAGATTGATGTCAGTTTTGACTTATAAATTTTCTTTTGAAGCTCCCCGCAGCAAGCTACGGGGAATCTCCGACTGTTAAGGAAATTTGTTGATTTTATTCGCTCGCTAACCCCGCTGCAAGCAACGGGGAATGCGCTCGCTGTTCAGTTCAATGAGGAGGGCAAAATGATAAGAGCTTTGATACAGAAAACCAGAAGCTACAGAAGATTTTATCAGGATTTTGTCATCGAACTTGATACACTGAGAGAACTTGTTGATCTTGCGAGACTCTCTGCTTCAGCAGCCAATATGCAACCGCTGAAATATATCCTTTCCTGTGAAATTCACAAGAATGGCCTGATATTTCCACACCTTGAGTGGGCCGGTTATCTGAAAGACTGGTCCGGTCCACAAGAAGGGGAAAGGCCATCCGCATATATCATTATACTCGCAGACACACAGATAAGCCGATCCACCGGCTGTGATCACGGCATTGCTGCCCAGAATATCCTTCTTGGTGCAACGGAGAAGGGTTTAGGGGGCTGTATGATCGCTTCAATCAGGCGGACAAAACTTCGCGAAATCCTCAATTTACCGCCGCACCTCGAAATAATTCTTGTCCTGGCCCTCGGAAAACCAAAGGAAACGGTAGAAATAGAAACAGTCGGACCCGATGGAAACATAAAATACTGGCGTGATAGTGAAGGAAAACACCATGTACCGAAACGATCTTTGGATGATATCATAGTCGGTGAGATGTAATCTTAAACAGAAAAGGGGAAGCCGCTATTGTAGAAAGGAGTTATAATTTATGCTTGCTTCAGAAAACATGGCCTTAATCGTTGTCGACTTTCAGGGCAATCTGGCCCATTCAATGTATGAAAAGCATCAACTCTTCGAAAATGCGCAGAAGCTGATTCAAGGGGCACGTGTCTTTGAAATTCCCATCATTGTAACAGAACAGATTCCCGAAAAACTTGGCCCAACGATACCTGAAATCGATCATTTTCTGCCTGACATTAAATATATAAGCAAGGCCACCTTCAACTGTTGTGATAATAAACGTTTTCTGCATGAACTTGAATCACTAAACAGAAAGCAGATTGTGCTCTCAGGAATCGAAACGCATATCTGTGTCTATCAGACGGCCATGGGTTTGCTCAATATGGGTTATGAAGTTCATATTGTTGCGGATACCGTTTCTTCAAGAACAGTGAGAAATAGGGATATCGGACTGGAGAAGATGAAAGATAGTGGCGCAAGTCTGACAAGCACAGAAATAATGCTGTTTGAATTGCTGAAAACCGCAGAACACGAAAAATTCAGGGAAACCATAAAGATCGTGAAATAAGAAGGCTCACCTCACAAAAAAGGCCTGCTCATATCAAGCAGGCCTTTTCCTTTATAAGTTTATCCTTGTTATTAACCTTCCGTCTTACTTATCGCCGTACTTTCCTCAGGTGATTCAGGCTCTCGAGTGATGTAACGTAAGAAGGATGGTCCAATCAAACCACCTGCCGCAAGCAGGCCAAACGGTTTGAACAGATCCTTCCAGGAGGCACTCTTTACCGGTTTTACCGGAAGTTCATCATATACGTCCACTTTTTCTGTAAGGACGTAGATGACGTGGGTTCCATCTACAAATTTATCCCCGTAGACCGATGCATCTCCCCCTAGTTCCTTAGCCCGCTTGTAAGCCTTTTTCAGCATGTCTGCCTGGTCGCCGAACTGAAGGGCACCGGTGGGACACGCCTTGACACAGGCAGGCAATAAATTGTTCTCCAGCCTGGTCATGCACATGTCACACTTAAAGGCCTTCTCGAGTTTTGCGTCCAGCTTTGGAATCCCGAACGGACATGCATCGACGCATGCTCCACAGCCTATGCAATTTTCACGGCGAACACCTACCGTCCCAAATTTGGTATGGTATAGTGCGTCTGCCGGGCATACCTCTACACACGCGGCATCGGTGCAATGCATACATCCATCTTTTCTGAACAACCATTTAACACCACCGTTACCATCGGATACCTCCTGGAACCTGATAAGAGTCCAGGTATTTGTCTGAAGGTCGGGTGGATTCTGATATGTTCCGGTATTTTTAGTCTGCTTTGCAGGATTTCCATTCCACTGCTTGCAGGCTAATTGACAGCCCCTGCATCCGGTACATTTTGAAAGATCAATGAGCTTAGCTTTAGACATTTATTTCACCCCCTTCTTTTCAACACTTACCATGAAGGCCTTGGACTCCGGTATCATGGTATTAGCATCTCCGATGAATGGCGTAAGCAGATTAGCAGCATCGCCAGAGGTAAAGACCTCAGGTTTCTTATCACCTTTGACATACTTTCTCATGGCGGTCGTTACCCAGCCAAAGTGCCAGGGAATACCGACCTGATGCACAACGTTGCCATTTATTTTAAAGGGTTTGAATCTCTCTGTAACAATGGCAACTGCTTCAACCTCGCCTCTTATCGATTTTACAATGGCACGTTCGCCATTCTTGATACCCTTCAGCTTGCCAAGTTCCTTACTCATTTCGACAAACATTTCGGGCTGCATTTCTGCAAGCCAGGGACACCATCTCGTCATAACACCGGTCTGCCAGTGCTCACTGACCCTGTAAGTGCTACAGACAAAGGGGAATCTCGGATCGCAGGTTGCCCTTGCATCCACATTTGTCCCTGTTCCCTCTTTATCCCATCTCTTGATAGTGGGATTATTCATTTGAGGAGACATGAAATTCTTCTCAACAGGACACTCTAACGGCTCATAATGTTCCGGAAATGGTCCATCAGCAAGTCCCGGTCCAAAAACACTGCCGACACCATGGGGTTTCATGATGAAGGGAGGTCTTCCCGAACCTGGTGCGGGAACACCATCAGGTACATCCCCCTCCCATTTTGTGCCATTCCACTTTATGACAGGGTGCTCTTTATCCCAGGGGTTTCCCTTCATATCAACTGAAGCGCCATTGTAGATGATCCTGCGATTAACAGGCCAGGTCCAGGACCAATCGGAATAGAGGCCTATGCCGGAAGCATCCTTCGGGCCCCTCCTGGCTGCCATATTCCCCTTTTCCGTGTAGGAATTGCAGTACAGCCAGTTTCCGGAAGAGGTCGAGCCGTCATCCTGGAGAAAGGCGAAACTTGGAACCAGCGTACCTTTCTTATAGAGCGTTCCTTTAATCGTTTTGTCTTCCAAGAAGTAGCCATTGATTTCCTTAGCAACCATATGGGTATCCACATGCTTAATCTTTCCGTTTGCTCCCTTAGGACCATAATCCCAGGTCATTTTTATGATAGCTTCTTTGAGAGGCCCACCTTCTTTTTCATACAGCTCTTGGATCTTATAGAAAAGCTCGGTAACAATATCGCTATCCGGCAAGGCAACTCCAGGTGCATTAACCGCTTTGTATCTCCACTGCATCCAGCGGCCGCTGTTGGTAATACTGCCTTCTTTTTCTATTGGGCCGGCACAGGGGAGCATAAATACTTCTGTCTTTATCTTCTTCGGATCCATACCGGGACCCTTCCAGAAGGAACCGGTTTCATTGTCAAAGAGATTGACATTAACCATCCAGTCCACTTTGGTCATGGCCTGTCTTGTCTTGTTAGAACTGGCGCCACTGCAGGCAGGATTCTGTCCCCATGCGAAGAATCCGGTGAATTCTCCTTTATACATCGCATCAAAAAGACTCAACCAGGAGTAATTTTTACCGTCATCCAGTTTGGGAAGGTACCAGTACGCCTGTTCCAGGCTGACATCCTTTCCGTAGAATGCCCGCAGCAGACTCGCCGTGTATTTGGGGTAGTTTTTCCACCAGTTCAGGCTATTCGGCTCTTTTGTTGTAGGCGTATATTTATCATTGTACGCTTTCAATGTAGGAAGAGACGCCTTTGGTGTCTTGAGATACCCGGGGATGATGTGGAAAAGCAAGCAATGGTCAGTGGAACCCTGAACATTGGATTCTCCTCTAAGGGCATTGACACCACCGCCGGCAACTCCCATGTTTCCAAGGAGGAGCTGGATCATGGCCATTGTTCTGATATTCTGGGTTCCCACGGTATGCTGCGTCCATCCCATGGCATACATTATGGTTCCTGCTTTTCCTACCTCGCCTGTTTTGGTATATTCCTTGTAAACCTCAAGAAGTTTTTCCTGCGGCGTACCGGTGATCTTGGATACAAGATCAGGGTTATATCTTGAATAATGTTTCTTCAAGAGCTGGTACACACAGTTCGGGTCTTTCAGGCTCTTATCCTTTTTAACGACTCCGTCGGCATCCTTCTGGAATGACCATGTAGACTTATCATACTTGGCATCGGTGAGACCGGAGAAGACGCCGTTGTTATCTCCGGGAAGTTTGAATTTCGGATTTACCAGGAAGGAGGCATTCGTGTAATTTACGACATACTCGTTCTGAATTAGATTATTGTCTGTAAGGTACTTGATCATGCCTCCAAGGAAGGCTATATCCGTGCCGGATCTCAACGGAGCATATATATTAGCCTTGGAGGAAGTCTGAGTAAATCTGGGATCAACACTGATCAGCTTGGCACCATTTTCCATAGCCTTGGTAACATACTTGAAGGAAATGGGATGGTTTGAAGCAGCGTTACTCCCCATAATCAAGATACAATCACTGTTTCCAATATCGATCCAGTGATTGGTCATCGCACCGCGTCCGAACGACTCTGCCAGAGCCGCAACAGTCGCGCTGTGTCAGATACGGGCCTGGTGTTCAATATAAGTCAGACCCAACCCCCTTAAGAATTTTTGATAGACGAAACACTCTTCATTGTCCATGGCAGCGCTGCCAACCGAAGCTATTCCGTTTGTTCGGTTGACCACCTGACCCTTGGCGTTTCTTTCTTCGAAACTCTTATCACGACTCTTCTTTACATTTTTGGCAATTCTGTCGATCGTCCATTTCCAGGATTTTTCCTCCCACTTATCGGAATAAGGTGCCCGGTAAAGTGGTTTGTCAAGCCGGTTTTTATTAACCGACAGCTGGTAAATAGACCCACCCTTGGTGCACAAAGAGCCTCGGTTGATGGGATGATCAGGATCACCTTCCGTATTGATGACCTTACCCTTTCGAGTGGCGACAATGATGCCGCATCCGACAGCACAGTAAGGACAAATTGTGGTGGTTTCTTTAGCATACTTGATCTTCAGTGGTTCGGCGTGAGCTAATACCGGCTTCAGACTGATTCCGATACCACTTGCCATAAATACCACACCGGAGATCTTCAAGAAACCTCTTCTGGTAACTTTCATAACAATGCACTCCTTTCTCACAGTTTAGTTAGGAAAACACCCTCTTATTTACTCTCCTTTCCAAACACGGGAGGCACAACTGTTTCCGGTTATACCCACTGTCCGCTCTTCATAGACAGATCCTTTAGAAGACGCGGATCGGAGAAACATAAGCTAGCAACTGACGGGTCCGATTAAATATGGCGGACCACTTTCATACTCTCTGGAGCCGATGAGCGGAGTTGAACCGCTGACCTACTGATTACGAATCAGTTGCTCTACCAACTGAGCTACATCGGCAAACATAACCTCATTTTTTATCGTTTCACTAAGACTGTTTTGGCTATCATAAAGCCATATCCTTTGTCAAGACATTTGTTATTTCAAACATACTCCATATGCTATATATGCAATCTCTCACTCCTTATATCTTGACTTTCAAAAAGGGTTTGATATTATTTGTTAAATCCTCGAACAAGGAGTCCCCATGAACAACCTATTCAAGAGACTGCTGTCAATATCCCCCCTGAAAATAAGCCTTGTTATTGTCTTCATAGCAATCATCTTCTATTTAATGAATGTTCCTTTCCTTAGATTTATGGAGCTAAAAACCCTGGATCTGAGGACGCTTTCCCGGGGCGAGAGATGTCCAGGAGGAAATATAGTAATCGCGGCCATTGATGAGAAGAGTTTAAGTGAACTGGGGCGATGGCCATGGCCGAGAGCAACAATTGCAAAACTCGTTGACACCCTGAAGGAATATGGAGCAAAAACCGTGGGAATGGACATCGTCTTTGCCGAACCTGCGGACACCGATCCAATACTCGCTGAATCGATCAAGAATGCGGGCAATGTCACCCTCGGCTACTTTTTCCACACCTCAGAGAAGGAAATAGCACACCTGAACAAAGAAGACGCCCAAAAATGTGCCAACAATATTGCTTACTCCAAATATCAGATAGTACAGTTCATAGGCAAACCGGATGAATCCATTCTGCCACAAGCATGTGCGGCTGCAGCAAACGTGGGACCGCTGTCCGATGCGGCAGAAAATAGCGGGTACTTTAATTGTTTTCCCGACAGTGACGGAACGATACGGTGGTCCCCTCTCGTTATAAAATTCGGAGGCGACTTTTATCCCCCTCTTTCCATTTCTGTGCTGCTTCAGTACATGGACTGGCCGATGCTTACCCTGAAGATAGCGGACTTTGGCGTTGAGTTCATACGGATAGGTGATCTTGATATCCCTACTGACGAATCAGGGAGAATGTTGATAAATTATCTTGGGCCGGCGAAGACCTTTCCCCATTATTCGATTGCCGACATCATAAGCGGCCGCCTGAAACCGGCACTTTTTAAAGACAAACTCGTTCTGGTGGGGGCTACAGCTACAGGCATTTACGATATGAGGGTAACTCCCTTCGGTACGACGTATCCGGGAATCGAAATTCACGCCACGGTGATAGACAACATACTCCGTCAAGCCTTTCTCAAGCGTCCCGGCTGGATCGGGATATTTGACATTACCGCCATTCTTTTTTTCGGCCTCATCCTCGGCATTGGTCTTCCCAAGTTTAGGGGTGCTTACGGTGTTTTCTTCAGCCTTCTGTTACTTGTAACGTATATCATGATCAACCGGTTCATCTTCTCCCATTACAACATCTGGCTCAATCTCATCTACCCCGTCATTACAATACTTACCGTCTACCTCGGCATAACGGTCTACAAGTACATAACCGAAGAGAGGGAGAAGAAAAAGATACGCGGCGCTTTTCAGTATTACCTTACCCCTTCAGTCATCAACGAAATTTTGAAAGACCCTTCAAAGCTGAAACTCGGGGGGGAAAAGATGAATCTTACAGTCCTCTTCTCTGATATCCGGGGTTTTACCTCCGTTTCCGAGAAACTGTCACCGGAGGAACTTGTCCATCTCCTCAATGAATACCTGACCGCCATGACCGGAGTCGTATTCAAATACGATGGTCTCCTCGACAAATATATGGGAGATGCCATTATGGCGGTCTTTGGCGCCCCGCTACCCCAGGATGATCACCCGGTCAGCGCCTGCAGGTCCGCCCTTGGTATGATGGATGAACTGAGGAAACTTCAGAAGAAATGGGCAGATGAAAGCAGACCTGTTCTTGATATCGGAATCGGTATGAACAGCGGTGAAATGGTAGTAGGCAATATGGGGTCCGACATGAGGTTTGATTATACGGTTATGGGTGATAATGTGAACCTCGGCTCGAGGTTGGAAGGAATCAACAAAGAATACGGTACAAATATCATTATAAGTGAATACACATACAACGAGGTAAAGGATAAATTTTTGTGCCGGGAACTTGATTTTGTTAGGGTTAAAGGGAAGGAGCTCCCTGTGAGGATATTTGAGCTTTTAGGGGAAAGGGGAGATGTTGAAAACCGGAAAGAATTTGTTGAACTGTTTGAAGAGGGATTGGTAAAATATAGACAGGGCAAGTGGGATGAGGCTGTTACTTTTTTCGAGGAGGTGTTGTCTGTCCATCAGGGCGATCCTCCCTCAGAACTGTACATCAGAAGGTGTCGAGAGCTTAAAAAAAATCCGCCTGACGGGAAATGGGACGGGGTTTATATCATGACGAAAAAATAAAGTTTAAAGTGTGGAGTGAACTAAAGTACCTAAAGTTAAAAAATGAGTTTTCAGCGCGGCCTGTTTCAAATTTGACTGCTCCAAAGGCGTGTAAATTAACTTTAGCTCACTTTAGGCACTTCAAACTTTAGGCATTTTTGGGATTGCGGCTTTGCCGCTCTCAGGGGATTATATTCAAAATGTCATTAAGAGATGCTCTAAAATACAGAAGCTGGGTCGAGGTTGACCTCGAAAACTTCAGCCACAACCTGGACGAAATCAAGAAGATTGTTGGCCCCGATGTCAAGGTTCTACAGGTAGTCAAGGCAGACGCCTATGGTCACGGAGCAATTGAAATTTCCAATGTTGCTCTGAAAAACGGTGCCTCCTTTCTCGGAGTTGCCAATGCAGATGAAGGAGTACAACTGCGGGTAAGCGGGATAACCTCACCGATACTGATAATGAGTCCGGCCACTGTTTCCGAAATAAATGAGATAATCAAATATAATTTGATCCCATCGATTTCCGACCTCGGTTTTGCCAGGGAGTTACAAAAAAGCTACCGGAAGGCAGGCGTCAAAGCCCCAATCCACATAGAAGTGGATACAGGAATGGGAAGGGGTGGAACTACTCATCAAGAAGCCTTTAATGTCATTAGAGAAATCCTTGGCTTTCCCAACATCATATTAGAGGGCATCTTTTCGCACTTCTCATCAAGTGAAGTTGAGGGTGAAGACTATAACCAGATGCAGTGGAAACTGTTCAAGGAACTTATCGAAATGCTGGAGGAAAACAATATACATATTCCCCAAAAACATATGTCCAACAGCGGTGGACTCCTCAACTTTCCACAATTCAATCTTGATATGGTACGACCCGGTCTTATATCTTATGGTATTTACCCATCCCCGGACACAGAATCAAAAGCAGACCTCGCTTCGGTTATGAGCTTCAAGACAAGTGTGGTTCTTCTGAAAGATTTTCCCAAGGGTTATAGCATTGGTTATGGGAGAACTTACGTTACGGAAAAACCGACCAGGATAGCAACCATTCCCGTCGGATACGGAGACGGTTACGGTTGGATACTCTCAAATCAGGGAGAGGCCCTGATACGGGGGATAAGAGTTCCTGTTGTGGGGCGTGTCTCCATGGATATGTGCACCATAGATGTAACGGATATCCCGGATTGCCAGGTAGGAGACGAGGTCGTCTTGATGGGAAAACAGGAAAGCGAATACATCTCCGCCAATGAAATTGCCCAAAAAGCAAAGACAATAAGTTATGAAATACTATGCGCACTGGGCAAGAGGGCTCCCCGGGTATTTGTACATAAGGGGAAAACCGATACCGTAGAACCACGATTAAGGAGAATATACATCCCCGATGAGGAAAAATCCATATCACGGATAGACAGTATAATCCGAAACTGCTTCCAGACAAGAGCACGGGATACGGAATTGGGCAACGCAATCTACTATGAGATGTTTGAAACACTCTTCGGAAAAAAAGATCGGCAGCTTGAATTAAGAACCGACTTTAAATACGATATAAACGTCATCGATGACGATCGTACAAAAAACTATTTCACCGTAACAACCCATATAGAATATACCAAAACCCTTAGGAATAACACCTTCCTCATCGGGTGTGCTTTAAATAACAAACAACTCTCCGTCCTTTTCGAGGATGAAAGATGTGAGTACAGATGGCTTCTCAATCCGGGAGAAGGCCTGTTCAGGGAGAGCGACTTCAATGTAAATCGTGTGCGTGTCGACAGCGAAGATGTCACAATCATCAGAACAGAAGAAACAGATAGGGGATACGAGGTCTGGTGCGGGGGTAACACGCTGAAAAAGAAATTGAACAAACCGGTTAAGGTGGAGATTGAAATTATAACCAAGAAGTTTAAAGGCAATAATATTTTCTCTGTCTATCTCGTGTACCCTACAAGAGGGCTTGAAATCTCCTTTAACTACGCCGGTGCACAATTGAAGAACGTAAGAGAGGTTAGTTTCTTCGCCGGAAAGCATCCCTATCCGGAGGTGGCTAAAGAGGAGGGAAAATCGACACATTTGAAGATAAGCGATGATGAATGGATATTCCCGAACAGCGGAGTAACTTTTTTCTGGGATCTATAATACGTTTCAAGGGTAAGACCTAAGGTTTAATTTTTCAGGGTTTAAGTTAAACTGAAAGAAAGGCTATTATTAATGGGAAAAATAAGAGTCGGTATTATCTTTGGTGGTATGTCCTCGGAGAAAGAGGTCTCCTTAAATAGCGGCAGGAATGTATACGACAACATTGACAGGGAAAAATATGAGGGAATACCAATATTCATGGATGATACCGCAAGATTATGGATACTCCCCTGGCAGCTTATCTCTCAAAACACCACCACTGACATCTCGGAACAGCTTGACAGGAAGGCACGAAGGATATCCTATGAGGGACTCAGAGATGAAATCGATTTTGCTTTCATTTCTCTGCATGGAAAATACGGAGATGACGGGTGTATCCAAGGTCTCCTTGAACTGCTGTCTATCCCCTATACGGGGCCGGGAGTATTAGCATCGGCTCTCGGAATGGACAAGCATCTACAACAGAAAATCCTCAAGTTTTACGGTATTGGTGTGCCTGAAAGTATGGTAATACAGGAGAAAGAGTGGAAAGAAGACAGAGTTAGTGTTGAAAAAAAACTGATAAACAGATTTGGCCTTCCTTTAGTCACAAAACCCACAAGGGAAGGATCGAGTATCGGGGTAACAATAGTAAATAGTTCGAGTTCCCTTGAGAGGGGAATCACTGAAGCTCTCAAATGGGATAACGTTGTTCTTGTGGAGGAGTATCTTGATGGTATAGAATTTTCCTGCATCATCCTGGAAGAGAATGACACTCCTCTTCCTTTGGCGCTGACAGAGATTTATCCCCAAAGCGAGTTCTACACATACGATGACAAGTACATGCCTGGGAGATGCAGAAAGTTCACCCCTCCGAAAAACATTCCAGCCGACGTTGCGGAACAGATCAAAGAGGAAGCCGTACAGGCTTTCAAGGCATTAGGATTCAAGTCCTATGGCAGGATTGACGGATTCGTTCTAAAAGACGGTCGGGTGCTTATCACAGACCCGAATTCATCGTCCGGCATGGCACCTTCTTCATTTTTTTTCGAACAGGCAGTCTGTGCCGGCATGCTCCCCTCCATAATAATATCAAGGCTTATTGAACTTTCTCTCAAAATTCATAGAGAAAAGAAAGGGGCATTGCAGGGATAAAAGTTCATACTTTACAAAACAACCAAATAACATTATAGTCCTGCACAACTAACGCATTGGAAAGAAAATGGACATCAAAGACGCTAATAAATTGAGAGTCGGAATCATTATGGGGGGAATGTCTTCGGAAAAAGAGGTTTCCCTGGAAAGCGGCAGGAATATTTTCAGCAAAATCAGTCGTGAAAAGTACGCTCCAATCCCTGTTTTTATGGACAGCCGGGGTGGCTTCTGGGAGATACCCGTTAAGTTGCTGATGCGAAATAGTACCAATGATATTGAAGTAGATCTGGCGGAGGAGGCCATCTCTATTCCTTATGAAGAGCTGAAAGAGCGTGTAGACTTCGTATATGTGGGTCTTCATGGGAAATATGGAGAGGACGGATGTTTGCAAGGTCTGCTGGAACTTTTGAAAATTCCTTACACCGGATGCGGCGTGCTTAGTTCTGCCCTGGGTATAGACAAATATACTTCCAGAAACGTACTCGCAATGAACGGGATAGATGTACCGAAAACCGTGCCGGTGACCAGAAGAAGATGGGATAACGAGGACAGAGAGGTGTTTCTTAAAAGAATTGAGGAAGAGATAGGGTTCCCCTGTGTGGTGAAACCCACGAGGGAAGGGTGCAGCACCTCCGTCAAAAAGGTACTCTCAGCGGAAGGAATCCCTGATGCCCTCGCCTCTGCCTTTGAATGGGACAACACTGTGCTGGTTGAAGAATTTATCGACGGAACTGAAGTTACATGCGGGGTTATAGGAAATGATGAGCCTATCCCCCTGATACCTTCAGAAACCGTTCCCACGGAAGACATCCTTTCCCTCGAAGATAAATTTCTCTACGGCCAGGGTGAAAACAAGACCCCGGCCAGACTTCCCGAAGAAACATTGAAAGAGATACAGAAGATAGCTGTGGACACATATCGCGCCCTCGGGCTGAAGGTATATGCAAGAATAGACATGTTTGTGAGAAAGAATGGAAGAGTGGCGGTCCTCGAGCCGAATACGCTCCCGGGGATGACTCCTTCGACTGTACTCTTTCACCAGGCAGCCGCTTCCGGAATAGACCAATCGGGATTCATCGACCGGGTCATTCAATTATCTCTGGAAGCCCATGCAAATAAGAGAGGACCTTTATAAGTGTGAGGCACAAAGGCACAAAGAATAATAAAAAAGTGAAGAATTAAAAATTCTTAAGCTTTGACCCTTAGTCCTTAATTGGTGTTTGATGAATAAAGTTTCTACCACCATCGATAATCTGGGAAGGTCCGTCCTGCACAATGTCGAGGAGATGGGCAATCTTCTCCTCCTCTTCATTTCGGTCTTAAGCTGGATGATCAGGCCCCCCTTAAAGCTCCGGAGCATCTTCAAGCAGATGGAATTTGTCGGTGTCAAATCAATCTTTGTCGTTGTCCTGACCGGCACCTTTACAGGCATGGTTCTGGCTCTCCAGGGATATCATGGTTTCAGAATGTTCAGCGCAGAGAGCCTGGTCGGCTCTACGGTAGCCCTCGGCATGACCAGAGAACTCGGTCCAGTCCTCACGTCTCTTATGGTAACGGCCAGAGCTGGTTCCGCCATGGCTGCGGAGCTGGGAACCATGCGCGTTACTGAACAGATCGATGCCCTCTCCGTCATGGCGGCAAATCCCGTCAAACATCTCATCGTTCCGAGAGTCATTGCAGGGGTTATTATGGTCCCTGTTTTAACCATAGTGTCGGATTTCATGGGAATACTGGGCGGCTACTTTGTAGGTGTTGTCCTCCTGAACATCAATTCAGGCATCTTTGTCAAAAATATCACCAGGTATGTTGAGCTGGACGATATTTATAACGGATTGATTAAAGCGACGGTCTTCGGCCTGATCCTGTCTCTGGTCGGCTGTTACAAGGGGTTCAATACCAGCGGGGGCGCGGAAGGCGTCGGGAAAGCGACAACGGAGGCGGTGGTACTGGCTTCGATAACCATACTGGTAAGCGATTATTTCCTCACCGCTATTATGTTCTGATATGGCAAATATAATTGAAATTATTGATCTTCATAAATCGTTCAGAGAACAAAAAGTCCTGGACGGGGTTAATCTCGAGATCGAAGAGGGGAAAACAACGGTAATCATCGGGAGAAGCGGAGGGGGGAAGAGCGTTCTCCTGAAGCATATCATAAGGCTCCTCAAACCGGACAGCGGTCAAGTCTTAATAGATGGCACCGATATTACAACCCTCAATGACAGGGATCTTAACGAAATTAGAAAGAAGTTCGGGATGCTCTTCCAGGAGAGTGCTCTTTTCGACTCGATGAATGTGGGAGAGAATGTGGCATTTCCTTTGAGAGAACAGACAAAGATGAAGGATGATGAGATAAAAAAAATCGTTGCCGACAGGCTCAGGGCGGTCGGACTCACCGGCATCGAGGACAAGATGCCCTCCGAACTGAGCGGCGGTATGAGAAAGAGGGTGGGACTGGCGAGGGCGATCGCTATGCACCCCCAGATGGTTCTCTTTGATGAGCCCACAACGGGCCTTGATCCAATTATGACCGAAGCGATAAACAACCTGATCATCGATACCCAGAAAAATTTCAACCTGACAAGCATCGTCATCAGCCACGATGTTGCATCCATCTTCAAAATCGGTCACAAAATAGCAATGTTACATGAAGGAAAGATAGTGGAATACGGGACACCCGAAGAAATTAGAAAATCAAAAAATCCGGTACTGGAGCAATTTCTTTCAGGAAACACTGAAGGTCCGATCAAGGTGATATAAATCACGGGGTTCGAATGAACAACAACGTTTCATTCTACCTCTTTACCTCTTAACTCCTAAAGCGGAGGCGCAAGATGTCGTCAATTAGTTCAGAAGCAAAGGTGGGTTTGTTCGTCCTGGTGGGCTTAATCATACTGGGATACATGTCATTCAGGGTGGGAGAGTACGGCTTCGGTTTTAAAAAAGGATATCTTGTAGATGTTGTATTTGACAATGCGGCAGGGCTGGAGAAGGATGCCTCGGTCCAGATCGCCGGTGTAGAGGTGGGAAGAGTAGAAACGATAAGACTCAAAGATGGAAAGGCCCTTGTAACCATGCGGGTACTTCCGGAGGTTAAGCTGGAACAAGATGCGGTGGCATCTATTAAAACTCACGGCATCCTGGGAGAGAAGTACATAGAAATTGTGCCGGGAACAAAAGGCGAGGCTTTCATTGCGGAGGGGGGAGAGATCACAAATGTGCAGCGTCAGGCCGATATCGACAGACTGTTGACACAGGTCGGTTCGATAGCCGATGACGTAAAGGTGATAACCACATCCTTGAGCAGGGTTCTGGGAGGAGAAGAAGGTGAAGAGTCGCTCAAAAGTATTGTCAGAAACACGAGAGATCTCACTGAGAACCTCAACAAGGTCGTGAAACAAAATGACGAAAAATTCTCCCAGATGATCACAAGCCTGAGGGAGGCTTCCATACAGATGGAGAAAACGTTTGCCTCTCTCAGTGAAATAACGGAGGGGATAAATAAGGGGAAGGGGACGATTGGACGTCTTGTCAAAGACGATTCTACTATCGACAAACTCAATAAAACCCTCGCTTCCCTTCAGGAGATCTCCGATAAGATCAATCAGGGCAAGGGAACGATCGGCAAACTGATACATGATGATGAAACGGTTGATAATCTTAATGAAACCCTGTCAGGCATCAACAGATATGTGACCAAGGCGGAACAGTTCAGGACATTCTTAAGCTACCGGGGCGAATATCTCTTGGATAAAAGTAATGCAAAAAGCTATCTCGAGCTGAAGATCCAGCCCAAGGAGGATAAGTTTTACATTCTCGGCCTTGTAACTGATCCGAGGGGGAGAAGAACGGTAAAAGATTCTACAACTAACGGGGCAACTACCCGTACAGAGGAGTGGGAAAAAAATGGACTCCTCTTCAATGTAGAGATCGCCAAGAGATGGAAAGATGTCGTTCTAAGGGGTGGTCTTCTGGAATCTACCGGTGGTTTAGGAATAGATTATTTTGCCTTTGATGACAATCTTATGTTCACCTTTGAGGCGTTCGATTTTGATCCAGACAGACGTGGACATCTCAAGGCATTTGCCGAATACAGGCTATTCAAGCACCTGTATCTCTCGGCAGGGTGGGATGACTTTATCAGTGACGAGGGGAATGAATCACCCTTCGTCGGAATTGCGATACGGTTCGAAGATGAAGATCTCAAATACCTCCTGACCAGTGCGCCAATACCCAAGGATTAATCCCTGGGTGCTCTCTATCCGCCACAGCGTAATTGCTACAAAAGAAGAGACGATAGTTCCGTTATCCCCTTTCAAACGATCTGCCTGAACGGATCAATAATGAGTAGATAATGAATACTATTGCTGTCCGAACAATCCTTCCTATATTGCTTTTGATAGGAACGGGTTATCTGTCCCGGAGGATAAATGTCTTAAAGGCGGGGGACGAACGGGTACTCAATGCCTTTGTCTATTATTTTGCCCTTCCAGCTCTTTTCTTTATTAATATGTCTGAGTTGCGATTTACTCAAGCAACCTACATATTTGCCGTTGCTGCCTTTGTTCCTGTTTTCGTAGTGGTTGCAATTTACATACTGCTTTACTGGATAATAGGTTTCTCGCGTGACAGGCTTTATCTTCTGATTACATGTACCGTTTTTGGAAGCCACGCCTTCTTCGGAATTCCCTTTATCGTCTTTGCCTTTCCTACAATTCAGGGTGAACAGCTTGCGATACTCTCCGCTTCTTCCATCTCTATCGTCGGGGTATCATTTTCCCTCACAGTTCTCGAGTTTTATAAGTTAGGGAGCGTCAAAATATGGGAAGGAATCAAGCAGGTTGCAAAGAGGCTTTCGAAAAATCCCTTGATCATTTCAATTTTTTTTGGGTTTCTCTTCTCACTTTTCCATCTTGAGGTGCCTCATGCTTTTTCGACCTTTTTACACATGTTAGGAAAAACGACGGCAACCGTGGCGATCTTTATGCTTGGTGTCTTCCTTTACGGGAGGACATACACAAAGATCGGCGAGGCTTTCAAGCTAAGCCTGCTGCGGATAATAGTGTTACCGGTTATCGGGCTCATAACTACAAGGCTTTTTGGGCTTCATGATATTGAAAGGGCGGTTCTGGTGCTCATGTACAGCATGCCTTTGGCGCTCTCCATGATTATACTGAGCGAACGATACGATTTCCATGTAGAAACGATTGCTTCCGTGATTATGATTTCTTCACTTGCAGCAGGGTTATATTTAAATATCTGGCTTATGATTGTGCAATAAAGAAGGACGTTCTTTCCGTTATTTAGCAATAGTCCTACAAATGAAGGGAAAACGCCCTTTTCTCTTGCAGCATGTTTATAACCCCGCTAACCGGTACGCACGAGGAGATGAGCTTGAGCGGAGCTGAAGTTGCTTGCGCTGCAACTAAAAACCTCGTCCCACCGGCCAGTTGACTCATAATAAAATGTTACCGAAGGATAAGAGATAGAAGGTAACGTTG
>CAYVXX010000003.1:0-64084 GCA_964454305.1 uncultured Syntrophales bacterium
GGATTCCCCGGATTCTCTTTTTAGGGGAAAACGTTTATTTGAATTTTACTATTATATTATACGTAAAATGGTTATGCAACATCTCTTTCTGATTCGAACAACTAATCAGTCACTTTTTCAAATATCTGTTTTATTCCTTCCGCACTGCCTAAGGGTATCCCTATATGTTGGGGAGGAACCGAGTAATCTCGAGGGTTTATTCGAATCAGAGTGCCGCCGTTCGACTGGACTACGTGTTCGGATTTCATCCTGACGGTTGGGACGGATTCCCCTGCGCCCATTTCAACCACCACTAAGTTCATTTTTTCATCGTATACTCTTTTCAACCATTTTCTCATTCGCCGGCTTTGTTCATCGGTTCTGTGGGGGAGCCAATCCCAGTCGCCAAACATCAGGATATTGGGTCTGGCAACCATGCCGCAGTCTGCACATTTGGGCAATGGTTCTTCTGCCTTGAACGTATCTTCGTTTACTTCAACCTCTGTCCGGTTTGCATCCCATATTTTATGACTGCAAACGTTGCTGCATTGAAGATGATGGATTGAACCATGGCACTCTTCTATAAGGTCTTTTTTATAACCGGCTTTCTGGAATTGTCCATCGACATTAGATGTGAAGACAAAATAACCCCCTATTTTCTGTTCAGCTATTTCCAGAAGCCGGGTAAAACCTTTATGCGGTTCTGTTTTTCTGTAAAGATTTAACCGGTGCCCATAGAATGCCCAGGCTAATTGGGGGTCGTTGTGAAACCACCTTGGACTTGCCATCTCGACAAAAGATAGCCCAAGTTTGGCAATAGGCGGGTAAGCTTTCCAAAACCCTTTGTTTCCCCTGAAATCGGGCAGCCCTGAATCAACGCCTATGCCTGCTCCTGCAGTGATCAGAACCGCATCTGCATGTTTAAGCGCCAATGCGGCTTTTTTTATATCTTCTTTTATTTTCATTGGAGTGAACACACCCGTCCGTACAATCAGGGCAGTTATATGCTTACTTCATTTTGTGTTTGTCAATCGTCTCTTTAAGATGAGCCACGTATCGTTCTGCTCCTCCTCTTCGGTAACCTGTTGTCCCTACAAAATCTCCATCGGGGCTCAGTATGATGATGGTAGGAAAACCGCGAACTTTAAATTTTTCCATTAACTTTCCATTTTCTTCCTTGCGCTTTTTGCTCTGGTATTTTTTACTCGGGAAGTCAATCAACACATAAACCAGTTTTTCTTTTGCAAATGTTTTGAATGCCTCATTGCTCAATACTTCTTTCTCCAGTTTTATGCACCACGGACACCAATCTGATCCGCTGAAGTTGAGTAGAAGATACTTGCCTGAAGTTTTCGCTTCCGATGAAGCTTTTTCAAAATCTTCATTCCGGTTTTCGGCTTGTGCTGCGACGCCAAAGGATAAAATAATTGTAATCAGAAAACCTGTGATAAAAGCTTTTTTCATTGCGCACACTCCTTTAGTAATTTTACAGATTGATATTATAATGCCATTTTTCTATTGTTCAGTTAAATCTTCAATTTCTTCCGGGCTGTAACCAAGGGATTTAAAATCCAGTCGCCCGCCTGCTTTTATATGGCAATCTTTGCATGTTAAAGCGTCTTTAGCCGGGGCGATACTATGGAACTGCTGGAAGTACATGGGAGACTTTCTTATTATGGCAGAACCATAACGTCCGTTTTGCCATTGATGCAACTGTTTTAGCGTGGTGTCCTTTTTTCCTTTACCGCCGGCGCGTGCCACGAATGCTTTTGGGACAGGGTGGCCATTCAAATATCCATGAGGATCATCCAGGACTTCAGTGGTGGTCCCGTCATCAAAAAGTATCGTTTCAACTACTGAAAATGGTGTAATACGGCTGTTGTTATCTTCACGACTTCCTGTCGGGTGTGGAATCTCGGTACACAGGACATCAGGATTATACCAGGCATATACGGGCTTAAAACCGGCTTTTTTCATGATCTTGTAGCAGTCCACCATATCGTTTATCTGCTGGTTCATCTTTTCAGGTGTCGCCATTCCAAAAAGCTTGGCAATCGGCATCATCCATTGATATTGCTTCATCATTTTTTCCATATCCATTCCCGGGAGCCAGTTGATCTGTTTTGCACCAGGGTATGTTTTCGGGATATGACAGACCTCGCACGTAATTCTATGCAAGTGTTCATTCAAAGCATCTTTGTTTGTACCTTCATGTGGTTCATCGCCATGACATTCCATACAGGTTTTCATGGTTCCGCGTAATTCAGGTGTGCCTATTGCGTCGAGTATTTTACCTTTTCCAATCTGATGATTTTTTGTAATGTGACATTCCTGACACCTTATTCCGGCGGCATAATGAACGTCAGTAGGACTACCCTTGAAAAGGCCGTATCGAGTACCCCGTTTGCCGTTTGTACGCCAATGGCAGAAATTACAATTGTCCGGAGTCGGCTTTCCGACACGAAGTTCCACCCCTTCCATAGCTTTTACTGCGATATCGGACAGATCAAGCTTTTTCATGTTTCCACCCACTTTTGCCCCGGCCATCATTAAGGAGGAAAGACGCGCGCCGTTGCTCAATACCATTTTGCCATGCTTATCTATACCCGCGGGTGACCTGCCCAAGCCCTGTCCGCCCTTGTAACCGCTCTTTTGGTGGCATATAAGGCAGTCAACGTCCATCCCGTACGGCTTTAATACTCCGCCTCCGGGATGGCACTGAGCGCAGAAAATAGCTTCCATCTGCCGCCAGTGTTTCTCAGGTTCAGCCGTCCGGTCAAGATTGGAGAGCGGGTACCATCGAGTATACATACCTGTATCTACAGCTTTTGAAGGATCGTAAGCAATTTTACCGTCTTTTGTGATTCGTCCCTGATGCACATGGTAACTGTTGCTTATTTCCCTGTATTCTTTCTGATGACAGGCGTAACAAGCCTCAGATCCCTTGTAACTACCGAGCTGTCTGAAAACGCGGCTGTGCATCTCTTCAATGCGAAGCTCTTCTTCGTTTGATTGAAAGGTGACGGGAGCGAGTCCCGGTATAGCAATCTGTTTTTTGGAAACACAAGTGACAATCAGGAAGAAGGAGAAAATACAGAAAAACAGAAAAAAACTTGTTTTAGTTTGTTTCTTCATAGTCGTCCTCATTTAGAAATGTTCGATGTTTCTCTCCGGGGATTCCATGATACATCTGCTTTAAGATTTAACGCCCCGGCAATCGATTCCCATGGTGTCACCAGGACGGGGCAACGGTTGCTGCCTTTCTGATCAGTGTGACAAACAAATAAACCTTTGGGAAACCTGCTGATACCGAGACAAACATTAGTCACATCGATTCCATCTGTATGTATCGCACCATCAATATGGAAGGTTCCAAGGAACGTATCTTCTTTTCCAAGTTGATAGACTTTAACGGAGTTTCGTGACTGATTTGAAACCATCAAATAACCTTCTTTAGCATGTGATTTATAAATAGCAAGACCTTCTACATCAGACATCAAACCGTTCTTCCATGTTTTTATTATAAGTTCTCCCGGCGTTGGCTCACCCGGTTCAGCACCGACTTTCCAGACACCTGTATCTTCCTGGGCAATGTAAAGGGCACATGATTCATCGTCAGCAACGGCACCTTCACAGCCGGACAGATCCCACTGGCGAATTTTCCTTCCGGTTATCTTACCTTTGCCATCGTCGAACAACTCAAACTGTTCAATCCCGTCTTTGCCTTTGGTCTCCGCGGTCTTGATAAAATAAAATTTATCTGTTTTCTGGCTGTGATACAACGTACCGCCGACTCCTTTGCCCGTAAGAATCGAGTTGTCATCGACCCTTCTTAATAGGCGAGTTTTCGGTTCTACGGCAAAAACGATGATCCTATGTCCGTTTTTTCGCTGCAGATATGCCACTATATCTACTTTTCCACCTCCAAGCGGAAAACCGTACCTGACATCAATGTTTCCGGGTTTCGGCATTGATAATACCTGAAGAACTCTGCCCTCAAGATCATACACAAAAACCTTTTCCGCTTCCTTGTCCGCGGTGATGATGACACTTTTCGAAGGTTCTGCGGGATGAATCCAGACACACATATCATCCTGGTCGATGGAACCCTCGGCAAGCAGCTTCATCGTAGGCTTTACTGTGTTGATAGTTTCCGGGTGAAAGAGATACCATGTAAATGAGAGATGGGTGAGTGCAATAAAAAACAGGACAACCAGGAGACGTTTAACGTTTCTGGAACTGAAGAATTTTTTATAAATTACGTGATAACTGCCCATAACCTGTTCACTCATTCCGGGATAACTAAAACATTACCCGCAGCGACTCAGCAAAGCTGTACCGCTATCCACCGGAGTGAAAGTTGGATGAGAGGCAAGCAGTGTCAATGCCTCAAGATATATCTGGTCATTATCATAACTCCCTCTTGTGCCTCAATAATATGCTCACAAACTCTTTAAAAATCTCTCATGCAAAACGTAATAAGTGTTGCGAGCCGTTTATCGCCACGAACAGTCTTTCGGGAAAAGCCGCGGTTTTTTTCGGAGGAGTTGTTGACCTGTTATTTGGCACATATGTTTTTAATATTGCATTTACAGGTAAAAATCTCAAACTATTCTTTAAAAACAAGGATTATGTCCCCACCATTTTCCAACAGAAAAATATTCGCGGTTTTTTACCGTTTCTGTTGATTTCTGAATGATCACGTAATTTAATTTTCATTGAAATTACGCTGATCTGCTGATAGACAATAATTTATTTAAAACATTTTTCTGATATTCCATATGGAGATATTTTATGACGGGCAACATGAAGAAGATCGAAGTTGTTCCGATTCCGAACAGGAAAAAAGATATCAAGCAATTTGTCCTGTTTTCATGGAAAATATACAAAGATAATTCATATTGGGTTCCGCCCATCATATCTGACCAGATGAAGTTCATCACCCAAGGCAGCTATCACGATACCGGTGTAATACAAGCTTTTATGGCCTATCGAAATGGAGACCCTGTAGGTCGCATTATCGCACATTATGACACACGATATAATGCATTATTTCAAAAAGCCCGGGGATGTATTGGTTTCTTCGAATGTGTCGATGACAAAGAGGTGTCAAGGGCGCTATTCGACACATCCCGAAAATGGCTGGTCGAAAAGGGAATGAATGAAATGTACGGGCCGCTGAATTTCACGAATTATGACGCATCCGGGCTGTTAATGGACGACTATGAAAACGACACAGCCCTGGAATTGAATTATAACCTCCCCTATTATACCGAACTCTTTGAAGACTATGGTTTTCATAAGGTGATTGACTGGTATGCTTATAGATTTACTCGCGATCAGGATCTGCCGGATATAGCGTATAGATTAAAAGAAAGAATAATTAACAACAGATCGGGAATCCGTTTTCGAAACGCAGATTTTAAAAATTATTGGGAAGAAGCCCGCAGTATGCTTGGAGTGTTTAACAAGGCATGGGAAGAAAACTGGGGGCACCTGCCGCTGACGGAACGTCAATGGCACCATTATGCAAAGGAAGTAAAAACGGTGGCAAAACCCGAATTTGTCATGTTGGCTGAAAAAGAAGGTCAGGTCATAGGGTACATATTGGCCGTTCCCGATGTTAATCAGGTTCTAAAGCGCATAAACGGTCGACTATTTCCGTTTGGACTATTCAAAATAATATTGGGATTGAGGAAGATAAACAGGATTAAAATATATCATATGGGGGTCTTGCCAAAATTTCGAAAACAGGGTATTGAAACTTTGTTCATTCTCGAAATCTACGAACGGGCGAAAAAAAAGGGGTATAAAGAAGCCGATATATCACTCGTTGTAGAAAACAATACGAGCCTTATCCGACTTCTTGATAGATTCGGAGCGGAACGTTATAAAACTTACCGTCACTTCACCAAGTCTATTGCCGTGAGATAAAAGAGCTTTATCGACAGACCGGAGAGTTTGTCTGATGAGATCCTTTTTATCGGGAAGGTATTCCCTATATTTTTTGATTGAGCTTCGATCTTTTTCCTGACTCGTTTTTCCACTGCCCTTATTATGGGGAGAATTAAGATATGATATCTCATGAAGAAGTCACGCTAAAAGATACAACAGGGCACATCGCCATTGTCGGCATAGGGTGCCGTTTCCCCGGCGGGATTTCTTCACCGGCGTCTTTCTGGGACTTTCTGTGCAGCGGTGGAGACGGTATTTCCCATGTGCCCGCCGATCGTTGGGACATAAAAACTTTCTATCATCCTGACAGAGAGAAGAAGGGAAAGGTCTACACTCAAAAAGGCGGCTTCTTAAGCGAGATAGACCGGTTTGACCCTCAATTCTTCGGCATCTCGCCACGAGAGGCTTCCCATATGGATCCGCAGCAGCGGCTACTCCTGGAAGTTACATGGGAGGCTCTTGAAGACGGTGGAATGGTTCCTGAGAAACTGGCGGGGACAAACGTTGGCGTGTTTGTCGGACTTTTCATGCACGATTACGAGAATATCCATACCGCCGCCACCGAACATGCACTGTATGATCCCCATTCGGTAACGGGAATGTCTACCACGATTGCCGCCAACCGTCTTTCCTATGTCTTCGACTTCAGAGGACCGAGCATGGTGATTGATACAGCCTGCTCTTCATCATTAGTTGCCGTTCATCTGGCATGCCGGAGCCTGCGGGAAAAGGAAACATCGCTTGCCGTGGCCGGCGGCGTAAACGTATTGATCAAACCGGAGATTGTCATGACCCTCTGTCAGGCTTCCATGCTCTCGCCGGACGGATACTGTAAAAGTTTTGACGCCCGGGCAAATGGATATGCCCGATCAGAGGGCGCAGGCGTCGTCGTTATGAAACGACTGACCGATGCACTGGCCGACGGTGACCCCATATATGCCGTTATTCGAGGGAGCGCGGTTAACCAGGACGGGCGCAGTGAAGGGATCACCGTGCCGAGTGGTGATGCACAGAAGGCAGTTGTTCAAGAGGCGCTCCGGACAGCCGGCGTTGCACCCCACACTGTAAGTTACGTCGAGGCCCACGGGACGGGCACCCCGGTGGGCGATCTTATCGAAGCGGAGGCCCTCGGTACGATCCTTTCGAAAGGACGATCCAACGAAAACCGCTGCATTGTCGGTTCCGTGAAGAGCAACATCGGTCATACCGAGTCCGCCGCGGGCGTCGCAAGTCTGATCAAGGTTGCCCTGATGCTGCGACATCACCGGATACCGCCGAACCTCCACTTTGAAACACCTAATCCCGAAATACAATTCGACCGGTTGAAACTGAGAGTGCCTACGTCACTGGAGACGTGGACAATTGAAGGTAACGCTCCACGGATTGCCGGTATCAACTCCTTCGGTTTCGGCGGGACAAATGCCCATGTCGTTCTCCAGGAGTTTGATGGTCCCGTAACTCCTGATACCGCAAAGTCGGACAGCTCTAAAAATGCCATATGCCTGGTGCCTCTCTCGGCAAACAGCCAAGAAGCCCTGCGTGAACTTGCACGCCGGCATTATGAAATGCTCGTGTCTGATACGTCCGGCAGTATGACCCTTTATGACCTCGGATTTACCGCATCACTGTGCAGGGGACACCATTCGAAACGTATGACAATCGCGGCCCGTTCTCTGGAGGATTATCGGGAACATCTCGAAGCCTTTTTAAGAGGCGAGAGACGTCCCGGTTTATCTCTCGGTAGCGCGCGGCACGGTACGAAGCCGAAGATTGCCTTTGTGTTTTCGGGTATGGGGCAGCAGTGGTGGGCAATGGGTCGGCGGTTACTGGAAGAGGAGCCGGTATTCAGAAACATTATTGATGAGTGCGATGCCCTGTTCGGGCGACACACCGGGGAATGGTCGTTGATTGGTATCCTGACTGCCGACGAGGATCAATCGAATATTGATGAAACCATGTTTGCCCAGCCGTCTATCTTTTCCATTCAGGTAGCGCTCGCCGGTTTGTTACGTTCCCGGGGCATCGTGCCTGATGCGATCGTTGGGCACAGCGTGGGAGAGATCGCCGCGGCTTATACAGCGGGTGCGCTCACCCTTGAAGATGCCGTAAAAGTCTGTTATCACCGCAGTCGTCTGCAGCATACACTTGCAGGGCGCGGCGCCATGCTCGCAGTAGGCCTTTCGGCGGAGGATGTCGAAAAGCGTTTCGATGTTTTGCTTCAGGATGTCTCCATGGCGGCGTTCAACAGCCCGAACTCTGTGACCCTTTCCGGCGATAAAAAGACTCTTGAAGAGATTGCGGCTGTACTGGAAGCCGAGAAGGTATTTGGCCGGTTTCTTAAGGTGGATGTGCCGTATCATAGTCCCTCAATGGATCCTGTCCTTCAGGATCTGGAGGATTCCCTCAGAACGATCACGCCCCATCCTGTTTCCGCGATTCTTGTCTCGACTGTTACGGGTAAGACCATTGATGGACAAGATATGAACGGTGGGTACTGGTGCCTTAACGCGAGGGAACCGATCCTGTTTCAAGAAGCGATGGATGAACTGGTACGTCATGGATGTGATCTTTTTGTAGAGATCGGCGCCCACCCGGTTCTATCTGCCTCCATTATGGAATGTCTTGACAGTGCAGGGATCAAAGGAATTGTGGTTCCTACTCTTCGACGCGCGCATGATGAGGAGATTTCCATAGCAAGAGTTGCGGGAGAGCTCTACTGCAGCGGTTACCATCTCGACTGGAGAGAAAGATACGCCGGCGAAGGGAGATTCATAAAGCTTCCCACCTATCCATGGCAGAAAGAGCATTACTGGACGGAATCGGAGGAGTCGCGACAGGCACGTACCGGGGAAGGGATGCTATCCGTCAGGATGGGGGTGGGGCCTAAAGCCCACCCGCTTCTCGGTGGCAGGCTGGCGGCGGCTCTGCCGACATGGAGTGCCTCCATCGATCTCGAAGACCTGAATTATCTAAGAGATCACATGATCCAGGGTTCTATGGTGTTCCCCGGTGCGGGATATGTGGAGATGGCCCTCGCAGGGGCCCGGCAAATCAACGGTTATGGTTCGTATGTCCTGGAATCCGTCTCATTTACAGCCCCCCTTATTTTACGGGGCGAGGCGTCACCCATTGTTCAGTTCGTCATGGAGGGTGATGAAACCTTCTCCGTTTACAGCAAGTCTGCCGATGACAAACAAAGCTGGGTTAAACATGCCGGCGGAAAACTGCGACCGAACGGAAGAGAAGAAACGCTTCAAACAATTTCCGTATCGGGGATCAGGAAACGATGCAGTGAAGAAATACCGGTTGAGACTTTCTATAATCGTTTTCGAAGCCTCGGTCTCGACTACGGGCCTGCATTTCGGAACATCAAAACCATATATACGGGTGAAAGGGAGTCTCTCGGTATGATCGAGACAAACACCGACACTGACGGAGATGAAAAAACCTATTATCTCCATCCGGCTACCCTTGATGCCTGTTTCCAGCTCCTCGGAGTGCTCTCCCCCGGCGGGACCTTTCTTCCCGTGGGGATCGACAGGATAAGCACCTGGTCACGTCCAAACGGACAGATATGGGGGCATGCCCGCCTCGTTGAACAGAGCGGACGCAGGATCAGGGGCGATATCTCCCTTCTTGATGATTCGGGGAATATCCTTGTAGAAATTAAGGGGCTTCGCTGTCGCAATATAGAAGAGACGTCGGCGGAATTCCTCGACGACCTCCTGTATCAGTATGAATGGCGTTTGACACCTCTGGGTGGTGGTGAGTCGTCATACCGTGACGCCCGCTATTTGCCGGCTCCGGGTCGAATAAAGGCGGGGCTTGAACCTGTCCTGAAGGAAATCCTCGAGATGTATTCCCGGAAGGAATACTACAGCGTCATCGAACCGAAGCTGAACGCTCTTTGCACGGCATATATTGTGGAAGGCATGCGAACCCTCGGCTTTCAATTCGGCGGTCAGGAACCCTTCACCACTGAAGAGTTTTGCAGCCGTTTCGGCATTGCATTGCAACATGGAAAGCTGTGTGAACGATTACTGTCCATGCTGGCGAAAGAGGGGTGGCTCAGCGGCAACGGCCGAGAATGGAAAGTTGGAAAGAAACGAAAAGCGACGTCGCCGCAGAAACTCTGGAACGCTCTGATGACGGAACACCCCGAATGCCAGGCGGAGTTGATACTGATCGACCGGTGCGGATCGAAACTTGTCGAGGTCCTCCGCGGTGATGAAGATCCTCTGGGACTGATTTTTGAACCGGGATCGACCGTGGCGGAACACCTGTATTATCATTCACCGACAATGAGAATATACAACCGGCTGTTGCGGGAGCTGATGTTGACCGTACTTGATCATCTCCCGGAGGGACAGACAATCCGAATCCTGGAAGTTGGTGCAGGTACCGGTGCGGTAACCTCCTTTCTACTTCCCATCCTTCATGGGCGACAGGCAGAATACGTGTTTACCGATATATCGAAAACACTCATCAACGCCGCCCAGGAAGCATTCAGGGAATACCCTTTCGTTGAGTTTCGGCAGCTCGATATCGAAAAGGACCCTGTTGAGCAGGGGTTCGACCCGCACTCGTTCGACCTTGTCATAGCATCCGATGTGGTTCATGCAACGGAGAACCTGCACAGGACGCTGGACAACATCAAGCCCCTTCTGGCATCGGACGGCCTCGTAATGATGCTGGAGCTCACCAATCCGTCCTACCTGTTTGACCTGATATTCGGTATGCTCGACGGGTGGTGGCTTTTCTCCGATTACGACCTGCGTCCCGATCACGCGACAATGCCCCGGGCAGGCTGGGAAAATGTTCTCACTCGATGCGGTTTTTCCGATATTGTCATGATAGACGATCACATTGATGATCACGCACCGACACAATCGATAATTGTTACAAGAGGACCATCGATTGAGCCGCCCCTCACGGAGGGAGAGATCGGGATTTCGAAAGAAACATCTTCTCAAACGAAGCGACCCTGGTTGATTCTTGCTGACGAGTCAGGTATTTATCAGCAGCTAACCGTAATACTTGAAGAAAAAGGCATTTTACCTTCAATTATTAAAAGGGGAGATTCGTTTAAAGAAGTCGCACCCCGGTGTTTTACAATTCGTCCCAATGAGCCGGATGACGTCGAGCAGGCCATAGGCGCTCTGTGTCCTGACGGGGAATCATCGCCCGTAATTATCAATCTATGGAACGCAGAACCAGGCGATACGGTAATGACCGGGCAATTATTGGAAGATACAGTTACAAACGCCTGCATGGAGGTTGCCGGGTTCGTTCAGGCACTCAGCAAAAGACCATGGGAAACCGTTCCTGATTTCTGGCTTGTGACCGGAGGGACACACCCGATAGGAAGTAACAGCGATATCGCATTGAATCAGACACCTCTCTGGGGATTCGGCCGCGTGATCATCACCGAACATCCGAATATACGCCTCCGTCTTGTCGATCTGAGCCGGGTTCCGTCTGAAAGAGAACTGGTGAATTTCTGCGAGGAACTCCTTTCCGATAATAGTGAGGACGAGATTGCTCTTCGCGGGAGCGATAGATATGTGCACCGCCTTGTGCAGACAACCGGCTGCAGCCGTCCCGATCCTGATGACGACTCTTTTACTCTTCACAAGACCCGGGCCAAATCTTCAAAGGATTTTTTGGTTATCGAGGCACAGCGGCACGTGCCCGGACCCGGGGAGGTCGAGCTTAAGGTATATGCCACGGGGCTCAATTTTAAAGATGTGGCCAAGGTATCAGGGCTCCTTGATGATCTTGACGACGATACTCTCTTTTCGCTCGGGATGGAAGCCTCCGGTGTTATTCTCCGTGTCGGGGAAGGAGTAAAGAATATAAAAGCGGGCGACAGTGTAATGGGGCTTGTTCAAACAGGTTTTTCAAATTATATCGTCACCGACGCGTATGGTCTTGTTCCGAAACCCGATCATCTTACCTTTGAACAGGCGGCAGGGATTCCCCTTACTTTCATGACGGCATTTCATGCTCTGCATTCTCTGGCGCGGATTCGCGAAGGAGAACGTATACTTGTTCATACGGGTTCCGGAGGCCTTGGTCTCGCGATGATACAGGTCGCCCGTGCAGCAGGCGCAGAAGTATATGCGACGGCAGGCACACCGGAGAAACGTTCCTTTCTCAGGACAATGGGAATTCCTTACGTCGGCGACTCACGAGGCCTCGACTTTGCGAGAGAATTGCCGGAGATGACGAACAACGAAGGTGTCGATATCGTCGTAAACACGCTCCCCGCAACTGCCCTTGAAGCAAATATCTCCGTCCTGAAACCGGTCAGCGGACGCCTGATCGATCTTGCCGCCATTCAATCCCCGGCTTCCCTGGAAATGAGGCTCTTGGGAAAAGGCATATCGATTGCAGCCTTCGATCTTGAAGCGATGAAAAGAAACACCCCCGAATACCTGGGGTCGTTGCTCCATCAGGTCGCTGATCGCTTCTGTGATAAAACCTTACACCCATTACCGCATCGGGTTTTCCCGGTTACCGATGTTGCGAGGGCCTTCAGGAATATGAGAAAGGCCAGCCATATCGGGAAACAAATTCTTTCAATGAGAGAAATAAATGTCATTCCTGTTCCCACACAGTCAACACTGTCCCTGAACCCGGATGCAACCTATCTCATTGCCGGCGGGTTGGGTGGGTTCGGTATGGCGGTTGCCCGCTGGATGGTATTGTTCGGCGCCCGTTACCTCGTACTCGTCGGACGGCACAGCGACTCCTCACCCAAGGTGCATGAGGACTTAAAAATCCTTAAAAAATCCGGAGCGACGGTACGGGTCATCCAGGCAGACATTACAAGCGAAGAGCATCTTAAATCGGTCTTTGAAGAGATAGACCTGACAATGCCACCCTTGAGGGGTGTCGTACAGTCGGCTATGGTACTCGACGACGGTCCTGTAATGGAAATGACGTCTGACCGGATAAAACGCGTTGTAGCTCCAAAAGTGCAAGGAGCCTGGAATCTGCATATCCTCACGCTGAAAAAAGACCTTGATTTTTTCATTTGTTTTTCATCCTTCGCATCTCTTATAGGAAACGCAAACCAGGCGAGCTATTCCGCGGGAAACGCGTTTCTGGATGCGCTGGCCGATTACCGGAAGGCACGGGGACTGCCGGCGCTCACTATCTCCTGGGGCGCACTGGGGGAGACCGGGTATGTTGCGGAACATGAAGAAATCAAGGATGCGTTTCGCCGTCAGGGTGTGACCGGTTTGACACTGGATAAGGCATGGCAGGTTATAAGACATGGATTGAAGCGGGACGTGACACATATCGGCGCTATGTCGGCACACTGGCCGACTTTGAGCAGGTTTTCATATGCCGTTGCAAATTCTCCGAGATTTTCCGAACTTATCCAAAGAGAGTACGGGAAGGCTGTTGGTGGCGTTTCTGAAACTGAGGATCGGATACGAACGACACTTCCCGCTTCCGGTGAAGAGCGCCATAAACTGTTGGAAGAAGTGCTAATACAAGTTGTCTCCCGTGTGCTTGGGTTGTCTCCGTCCGGAATGGATATCCACCAGCCGTTGAGTTCGATGGGCTTCGATTCTCTAATGGCTGTGGAACTGAGCCTTGCCGTCGAAAATGCCGTCGGGGTTGTCCTGCCGAAGGTTGAATATCTCAGACGGGATCTGACTGTTGCCGTGCTCGTGAAAGTCATTGAAAAGGGATTGCCGGAAAGCGGGTTCATTGTATACCATGGTGGCATACAGTCCCGGGTGAAAGATCAGACGGAGGATACGAACGGAGGGGCTGAATCGACCCGATTTATGACGCTGGGTCAAGATAGCTCTCTTTCCGGCGGCGGCGATCAGCGTCTCCGGGCGGAAGCCGGGAAAAGAGAGGATATTCTATCAAAAGGGAAGGGCAATGTATACGGCTTTGATGGTCAGTCGTTGCCTCGAGCTGAAGGATTCATATACCCGCCCGAATATCTCGCATTGAAAGAAAACTCTGAACAGCTGGAAACCGGCGGATACAAAAACTTCTATTTCAATATTTCCGACGGCATTAACAGCAACATTACGAGCATTGAAGGCAGGAAGCTCATCAATTATTCGAGTTACAACTACCTGGGCATGTCGGGAGACCCGGTAGTTGTGAAGGCGGCCAAGGACGCCATCGATCGCTATGGGACCTCGGTGTCCGCATCCCGTATCGCCTCGGGAGAAAGAATCTTCCACAGGGAACTTGAAAACGAACTCTCCGGTTTGATAGGCGCCGAGGATTGTATTGCCTTTGTCAGCGGATTCGGGACAAATGAAAACGTGATTGGACACGTATGTCGTCATGATGACCTCGTGCTCCACGATTCGCTTATCCACGCCAGTGTGCAGCAGGGTGCCACGCTTTCCGGCGCGCGGGTTCTGCCTTTTCCGCATAATAATTATGAGGCGCTGGACCGGATATTAAATGATCGTAGAGAAAATTATCGGCAGGTCCTCATTGTCATTGAGGGTGTGTATAGTATGGATGGAGATATACCCGATCTGCCGTGCTTCATCGAGATCAAAAAGCACCACAAAGCCTTGCTGATGGTCGACGAAGCTCATTCCATAGGGGTGCTGGGAGAACATGGCAGGGGTATTGGTGAATATTACAGTGTCGATCCCGGTGAAGTGGACCTTTGGATGGGGACATTGAGCAAGGCATTCGCCAGTTGCGGCGGATACATTGCCGGCAGTAGGGATATGGTGGAATTTCTTAAGTACACCGCCCCCGGTTTTGTCTACAGCGTGGGAATGACACCACCAGACGCTGCGGCAGCTCTGGCGGCGTTGCGTTTACTGAAGAAGGAACCGGAACGGGTCACCCGGCTGCAACAAAACATCTCTCTGTTTCGCGAGATGGCTAAAGAGCGCGGTTTCAATACGGGAAAGAGCAAGGATTCCGCCGTGATTCCGCTTATTCTCGGACAATCGCTGAAATCTATCAGGATGTACAAGCACCTCAAGGAACAGGACATATTCGCGCTGCCTATTGTCTATCCGGCGGTGCCGGAAAATGCGGCGCGCATTCGCTTCTTTCTGAGCAGTCTACACACCGATGAGCAGATTGTAACGACAATCTCGGCAATCTCCGCTGCCCTTTCTGCCGATCCGGCGTCGTAGGGTAAGATAGGCATTATTGCAGTACATAACAATTCGGAGAATGAACGTATGTCTAAGGTAGCTGTTATAACCGGAGGTTCCCAGGGCCTGGGGTTTGCACTGGCCCGTTGTCTTGCACGGGACGGCTATATTCCCGTCCTTCTTGCCCGAACAACTTATATTCTGGAGAACGCGGTTAAAAGTCTTGAAGCGATGGGCTATCAGGCTGATTCATATGTCGTGGACATCGCAGACGAGAATGCCATGAGTACGGTGGCCGGTTCGATACGTGACAGATTCGGGACCATTGACGTTCTCGTCAACAATGCCGGGATCGTTCATACGGAGACCCTCGAAGAGATGAATATCTGTGATATCCGCTACGACCTTGAAGTGAATCTTTTCGGGACGATACTTTGCACAAGACAGTTTCTCCCCATGTTGGCAGAGGACGGGAAGATCCTTTTTGTTTCGTCGGGATTCGGTCTTATGGGGCCGGCCGGATATTCGGTGTACGCGGCGGCCAAAGCGGGCGTGATCAACTTTGCCGAATCAATAAAAAGAGAGCTTCACAGGCGCAACATTGGTGTGTACGTTGCCGTTCCCTCGGATATCGATACACCTGGCTTCCGTAAGGAGCTGGAAGGATTGCCCGAGTGGATGGCCGTTTCCAAGGCCAGGGGAAAGATCCAGTCCCCCAACGCCGTAGCCCGAGCTATCCTGAAGAAATGCCGGGGAGGCCGGTTCCTTATCTTTACCGACGCTGGTGTGCGGATGCTTCACATCCTCAACAGGGTTTTACCCCGCCGATGCAGAGACCTCATCCTCGACACCATGTTTCCCAGACCGTGACCTAAACGAAGACGTTTTTAAAATGACGTGGCGGAAAATGTCGGAGAGGCGATTCAGACCATTTCATCTCATGATGCTCATTCACAGGGCACAGAGTACACGTGCTCGGGTGAAATAAATCTATGGCGGTATTTTAGAGATTCCAAAAGGTCAATCACCATTTTTGTGTTATATCCGAACTGCCTGATATCGGTTTCCCTTACCTGGAGCAGGAGATTCGGACGAAACCGTTTCAACGTTGCCGTTCCGCCCGTCAATATATCGTATCCGGCTCCCCCGGCATGGATTTTTAAGAAATCCAGTTTTTGAATGTTCTGCTCGTTGACGAAATGATCAAGCGTATCAACAAACGTAGGTACTGAACAAAAACTGCCGAACTTTGGTTCCTGTCCGTAAGTACTTAAAAAATATTGACCGCTTTCCGGCACGTTCAAAACCCGTTCACCCGACTCATTCAAAATGCCCGTATTGAATACCCTGACCCGGTTTTCAACATTGTTCAGTTTCAGATTTGATTTCAGGACATCGAAGAGCAGTTCGTGAGGTTCGAAAGCGTAGAAGGCAGACCCTTCCACGAATTTTGCAACCAGAGAAAAACAGCCCGTGCTTGCCCCGACATCGAAGACAACCGGTCGATCAAATTTTTTCAGCTCATCGTAAAAAAATCGGATAATTTCTTTGCCCCGCACATCCACTGCCTGAAAAGATGTCCATTCTTTCCCCTTTTTATCGTAGACCATCTCCTTTTCGAAGGCACCGATTCCGTTATCCCGGAAATCTATAATCACCCGTCTGTCATCCACGAGGGTATATTCCTGTCTCAGGCCCAGACCGGAAACTTCGACGAAGGGAACATTGCCCATTACTGCCGCTTCGTAGGAAAAGGTGCTCTGTCTGGTGCCGATCAACTTCTGTGTGTTTGCCAGGAGATACATATCGATTAGTGCATCCTTGTGATCCTGGAGAGTGAAGCGATTCACCATGCCGTCTGTCGTTTCTTTGGGGTATGTAATTATCCTGTCTTTATATCTTTCAATAAATGTTCGGCACTCTGTGATATTATCGGCGGCCAGGAATATCTTTACATCCGGGTTTTTTGTTATCTCCTCGTCTATCAGGGAGGAAAACAGGTCAAATCTCGTTTGTCCGATGGGGCCGTCGGGACTGCTGTCCCGCTCTTTTGTAAGCCGTTTATAGGTTTTTCGTGTCCTTATGTGCACACCGATGGTGTCATCATGAAAATGGCGGTCAATAAACCGTTCGTATTGCTCCCGGATATCCCGTGCAGGTACAAACCGCTGATAGATTCGGTGCCGTTTGTTATGAAAATCGATTCCATTTATGGGTTTCCCATGGAAAGAGTAATAGGATCTGATGACGATCAGGGGAAAGAAAAAGTTTACGTTCTTCGCGATCATGTCGCACAGTATGGTGTTGAATTGATGGTGTGGTGTCAATTCATGTCTGATCCAATCGGTGAAACGGAGGATCCTGCGGCCTTCATAAAAGCAGAAAAAGCGCTGAATTCTGTTTAATGCGTCGCGATTCACCGGTGAGGAGGGCAATTCAGGCATTTCGAAAAGGTCCGAAAAATCACGAATTCCCGGAAGATCTATTAGGTCCCCCCAGTGAAGATAGAAGTCGCGGCTCTCCTCCTCCGCCATGAGTATCGCCGAGATCAGACCGCGCAGTTGATTGGCCAATCCGCTGTATAAAGGGGCCTCAAACACGATTGCGTTGTCCAAACCGTCGACTGAAAAGAATTTTTTTATAAATTTTCGATTAAACATCAAACCTGTCGTCCGGTTCAGGTGCTAACGATTTTTCCGTCATCGAGCCTGATCACTCGATCCGCAACGGAGAAATATCGGTCGTCATGCGTGATGACAAGTACCACCTTGTTTTTTCTTTTTAAGTCAATGAGAATTTTTTCGTAAAACTCTTTTTTGAATACGGGGTCCTGGCCGGCCGCCCATTCGTCGAATATGTAGACGGGCCGGTCTTCCAAGCATGAGGCCAAAAGAGCGAGGCGTTTCTGCTGACCGTAGGAAAGATCGACCGTTGAAAAGCCTCCGTTTCGAATATGCACCTTTTCATGTAAATTAAGCGTTTTCAGGTAATTTTCCGCGTGATTCTCAATTTCTTCCGGATCAATACCTATCAGGTATTTAAAAAGGTGATAATCCGAAAAAACGACAGAGAAATTTTGCAAGAATGTTTCTCTGTTGAAATTGTCGACAGGTTCATTATTCCATAAAATTCGACCTTCTTCCGGAAGATATAAGCCGCAGATGACCTTTGCCAGGGTGGTCTTTCCCGTACCGTTTCCCCCAACAATGAAGGTAAGTTCGCCGCTTTGCACTTGAAAGTTTATGGGACCTACGACGAACCTGTCTCCATTCAGCTCATCTTTATACTCAAATTTAATATCTTCCAGCTTCAACTTATAAGAACCCCTTTGTGGACTTTCCTTTAACGGGGCGTTTTCGCTCCGTTCGGAGTCCGTATTAAACAAATCAAAGCCGTACGTCTGGATTTTTTCCAGAGCGACATTCACATTCATCCACTGAGGGATAAAGGACAGAAGGGTTGCCAGAGGTGATAGCGAAAATAATGCGGCAAGGATAAACCCGGTCAGCAGGTGTGGTTTCACCTCAAAAAATATTGGTACAAGGAATAATAAACATCCGATATTCGCCAGTATAAGAAGGTCTCCGAATCGCTGGGATATGACGTAAATGGATTTGGCACTGATATTCTGGTTCATAAGCGCTCGATCGGTAGCGTGAAGGTGGAGAGTTAAAAAATCCTGCCGCTTCCGGTGGTGAAGGAACAACTCTTTGAGACCCTCGGCTAAACTCCGGTATTGTTTTATCATGTCGTCCGTTATTTCCCTTGATTTCGCCAGGAATCTTTTTGCTAAATTGGAAGGTATTTTAAAAAGCAGGATCGCGACCATCAGAAAACAGATATTGAACAGGAAAAGGGGCGGCGATAACCATAACATGTATCCGTAACAACCAAAAACGATGGCTATATTGATAAAAGCATTCGGCAGTCTTCCGACAAAACTCGTTATGGACGTAATATCTTCTACGAGAATTGCGAAGAGGCGATGAGTCCCTATCTTTTCCAGTTCCCTGAGTTCTTTTGTAAAAATCTGATGGCTGAGGGCCAGTTTTAATTGAAAGGCAATTTTCTCGGAAAGACGTATCAGCAGGAATTCCGAAAGGATACAAAGGCCGCCATAAATGAGCCACAACAAGACAAAGGCAAGGAGAAGCTTATAATAGTTGACGGTATCCGCATTCCCGTCAAGGGTCCTGTGAATTACCGCCATCATTCCGGACAACCCGAATCCCGAAACCAGGCCCACAATAACAGAATAAATGAGGGTCTTCTTTCCGTATTTAAGGATGAATTTGAAAAAGGACATATCCGGTACCGCCTTGGTAGCTCCGTAAGTGAAAATCCTTAAACACCCGGACTTCCACGCCACGGTATTTTACTCGAAGTCATTAAAAATGTGCAAGAGATAATCGGAAGCATATGACGGCTTCAAAGCTATCCGTTCATATTTCCTCCCAGTTTAAGATAATGGGCTTGACCTGATTGCTATAGAGGGTTAAAAGAAAAAGTTAAATTATGGGACAACTTTTTCATGTGAAATGATGAAACTCTTTAACCCCGAAATGCCGGTCGATATCGTTTACACCTGGGTGGATGGCAACAGTGAGTCATACCGGTCACTTTATAAGCGATATGCCAAAAAAAACGAAGATCTGAATCCTGAACGCTATCGTGATGTCTACACCATGTTGAGGTATAGCCTGAGGTCTATTGAAAAATATATCCCATGGTATCGGAATATCTATATAATAACTCAGCGTCCCCAAGTGCCGGATTGGCTGAAACTCCCTCATCCTCAAGTCAAGGTCATTCACCATGATGAGATTTTCGATTCAGAATACCTGCCGACGTTCAATTCAAATGTCATTGAAAGCTACATTCACCGGATTCCCGATTTATCCGATTATTTCCTCTATCTCAATGACGATTTCCTCTTCGGCAGAGAGACCTTTAAGGGTGATTTTATTACGAATGAAGGGAAAATCAATATCTTTGGGACTCTTTTCGGGGAACGTTTGAAATTCAGGGTTTACGATACCAGGTGGAATATCTTTTCTTACGGGTTTGTCGAGCATACACCGTTGTTCATCTGTAAAAAGGCCTGGGAATTGATGTTATCTGAGCAAAAAGAAGAAGTACATAAAACCCGGCTCAACAGGTTCCGTACAGATTATGATCTCGCCATGGATAAACTTTACCGGTATTATATGCTTTCAAAAATGAGAAATTACTCCCGGGCGGTTCCTGCACTCGAAGTTTTGAAATATCATCGCTTTCATAAGATTACAAACGGTGTGACCGGACAGAAAAAAGGGATTGACAGGCTGAAAAAGATGAGGCCCAAATTCTATTGTCTCAATGATGATCAGCGTCAAAATCCTAATGAAACCGTCGTCAGGCTTGTTAAAAATTTCTTGGACGAAAACTATCCTGAGCCGTCCTCATTTGAACTGAACAGCGAGCGCATTCCCCGCTGCTTGCGGCGGGGTTAGCGAGCGAATAAAAACAACAATCTTCCTTACCAGTCGGAGATTTCCCGCAACTTGTTGCGGGGAGCTTCAAAAGTAGGCGGCCTGTTGTTCCGGGTACTCATACTACGATCATTCAACTTTTTTTGATTTTTTGGGGTGCCAGTATCCTGTTTCCTTGTCCTGCCAGGCATTTTCTCCTATATACCCGAACATGTGGACGAGATATGTCTCTAACTGGTTCGGCACGAACGTGCTTTCTCCCATAAAAGTTGTCTCTGTAAGAGGGTAGACGTAATCTTTGGGAAAGGGCTTCAAATCCCCCTGAACGGTGCTCGTGATGTAACACCGCAGTCGGGAAGACAGGTCTTCGTAAAAATAGATATCAGCTTCCCATCCTTTGTAAGACACATAGAGTTTCGGGCCGGGATGTTTGTAACTGGTATCGTACATTGAAAATCCCCGGGGCAGCCTCCGCCGGTTCTCCCAGATTTTTTTATATTCCCTTTCATGTGCCCCGAAGTCGATATCGTAATCATGGCGCATTATTTGGCCCTCTCTGTAATACCCCAGCAGTGTTCCGAATACCAGCCAGTATTCGACGTCGAGCTCCCGTAAAAAACGGTTGGTCACCTTGAAGAGTTCTTCCAATGCTTTTAGCTTGCCGGAGTTTTTAGCGTTCCAGGGACGGGAAAAACGGGCATGACGAATTAAAAGTCGAAAATTTCTCCGTATTGCGTCAAAGGCATGCATTGTGTTATATACTTTATTCTGACTGAGCATCAAATATCCATTATCATTTATAGTGATGAAACCGGGCAAAGTGTAGCACAAATAGCCGGTTAAGCAAACTCTTCATGACAATTTTGTGGAGTATGTAAATGAAGGCCATTGTCCTGGCGGCGGGTTCCGGAAATCGATTAAGCAGCGCTTTTGATGATCCCAAATGTCTTATTCCAATCGGCGGTATCCCCCTTCTCAAAAGATATCTTGAAGGCTTTTACGCAGCAGGGATAGATCAAGTCGTACTCGTCGCGGGGTACCGCATGGAAAAGATCGTCGAGTATATTAAAAACCTTTCCGTCGAGTTTCCTATGCACATCCTTATGAACAAGGATTATGAGAAAGGGAGCATCGTGTCCCTATGGACCGCGGAGGAATGGCTCTCCGGCGATATACTCTTGATGGACGGTGATCTCTATTTCGAACGGGATTTTCTGTCGAGGGCTATGACGTCCATGAAACAGAATTTCTTTCTAATTGATTCCACTGCTCGAAACGATGGCGAGGCCGTTATGGTAGGTTTCAGGGAGGGAAGAGCTGTAAATCTTGCACGGGGGCTCTACGGTGAATTCGATCTTGTAGGAGAATGGGCCGGGGGGATAAAACTCTCCCCCGAAGGGACATCGCTTCTCAGAGACGTTGTATGCCGTCAGATAGAAGAGGGAAATACCGAAAAAGGGTACGAATTTATCGTTCCCCAACTGTTTGATATGATAGATCTTTCATATGAGCTGATCGACGGCTGCAACTGGATTGAAATCGATTTTCCCGGTGATATGGAACAGGCTGAAAAAATGGATCAAGGTATCAGAAAGAAGGAAAAATCTCATGACAAAAGCGCGTAAGTTACGAGAACTGATCGGAAGCCCTCACATTACCCGTGTCGCCGGGGCGCATAATCCTCTCGGCGCAAAACTAATAGAATCGGCCGGTTTCCCGGCCATCTGGTCCAGCGGGTTGGAAATTTCGGCGGCCCAGGCCCTCCCTGATGCGAATATTCTAACGATGACGGAATTCCTGGAAGCCGCCTCATCTATGAGCGATGCCGTGGATATTCCGGTTATAGCCGATTGCGATACAGGATTCGGGAATTCAAACAATGTCATCCATATGGTTAAGAGGTACGAAAAGGCCGGAATTGCCGCTGTCTGCATTGAGGATAAGCGTTTCCCCAAGATGAACAGCTTTATTCCGGGCCGGCAGGAACTGGCAACCATAGCGGAGTTTGTCGGAAGGATCATGGCGGCCAAAAATGCCCAGTCCGATCCCGATTTCATGGTAATCGCCCGGATTGAGGCCTTTATCGCGGGGCAGGGAATCGAAGAGGCTTTAAAAAGAGGCCACGCGTACGCCGATGCGGGCGCAGACGCGATTCTTATTCATTCCAAATCACAAAACCCCGATGAAATATACGAATTTGCAGCGAGATGGGACAGGGAGCTTCCGCTGGTGGCAATTCCCACGACGTACTATAACGTTACAACCGAGGAGTTGGAGAAAGCGGGATTTGCGGTTGTTATCTATGCCAACCAGGGAATGAGGGCAGCCCTTCGTGCCATGAGGGAGACCTTTGAAGAAATATACCGGGCGGGTACCTCACGAACCGTGGAAACGGAGATAGCCTCTCTTCAGGAGATTTTTGAAATCCAGGATATACAGGGCATGAAGGATGCCGAGAAACTCTATATGCACACTGGAAATCAGGAGGTTGTTGCCGTTATTCCTGCTGCGGGTGACCACCTGGAAGAATATTCCATGAAGGAAATTTCTTCGGATATTCCCATAGCTGCCCTCGATATCAACGGGAAAACGCTCCTTCAAAGACAGGTTGAAACGCTTAACAAGTCCGGGATACAGGAGATTCATGTGATCGGGGGATACAAAAAGGATCGGATAGATGCAAAGAACGTTCATCTCCTCGAAAACATTGAATATGAAAATACGGGAATGCTTCATTCCATTATGTGTGCCCGTGACTTCATTCAGGGAAAGGTTTTCGTAGTATATGGTGATATCCTTTTCGATCGGGTTCTCCTCGAAGAACTTCTCCAGGTGGAGGAGGATATCGTGATTCTGGTTGATCCTAATTATGACGCAAAGAAGTATGGTTCGGAAAAGAAGATTGATCTTGTTATTTCTGAAGGGAGGCCGATAAAGACAAAACGGAGATTGAGAGAGACTCCCCTAAGTAAGGTTTTAAAAATCGGACTTGACGTCAATCCTTCGGAGGCCCATTATGAATTTCCCGGCTTGATGGCACTCTCGCCGAGGGGCAGTGAAATCGTAAAGGAAGTTTACGAATCGGCCTCAAAGCGTTATGGGGGAAAGCCGTTTCACAGCGCCCCCAATTTTGAAAGAGCCGTGTTGGCCGACCTGCTACAGGAGATTGTCAACGCCGGGCATCCTGTCGTATGTATGGAAAGTGATTCCGGATGGCTGGAGGTTCATTCAATGGATGACTACAAACTGGCCTGTTCCATGACCAGATAAGGTTTGACCGCTATGATTTCCCCAGATTCGTTTTGGAGCTATTTAAAAAGTAAGAATTTTACGTTTTTCTCCGGGGTTCCCTGTTCCATCCTGAAAGGCATTCTCAATGCGGCCCTCTCGGACCCGGAAATCACCTATATTCCGGCAGTACGGGAAAACGCCGCTCTCGGTGTTGCGAGCGGGGCCTATCTTGCGGGACGGAAAAGCGGCATATTGATTCAAAATTCCGGACTGGGCAACAGTATAAACGGCCTGACCTCATTCAACCTGATCTACAGGATTCCGGTTCTCATGTTCATAACCTGGCGCGGGTATGAGGGTAAGGATGCTCCGGAACACATCATAATGGGAGAGAAGACCACAGGGCTCCTCGAGATGTTAAACATTCCGCATGTCGTGATGAGTGAACATTTTGAGGGGGAGATCGATTGGGCCGTCCGTGAGATGGAAGAGCGATCCTTACCCGTTGCCATCATTCTGAAGAAGGGACTCATCGAATGACGCGATCCGAAGCCATCAAGACAATTCTGAATGTATTGAGAGACGAGGATATTGCCCTTTTCACCACCGGCATGATCAGCCGGGAAGCCTTCGATTATAACGACAGAACGTCCAATTTTTATATGATCGGATCCATGGGACTCGTCTCATCGGTAGGTCTCGGTATCGCCTTGAATACGGATAGAAGCGTCTTCATCTTCGACGGGGACGGCAGCGCCTTAATGGATCTCGGCACCATGGCGCTCATTGCCGCCGAGCGCCCTGCCAACCTATTTCATATCGTACTGGACAACGAGTGTTACCAATCGACGGGAAACCAGCCCACTATCGCAGAAAAGGTCGATCTCGCCGCGGTGGCGGTGGCCGCGGGGTATGCAAGCGTCTCCACGGTTTCGGATACCGGTGGATTGAAGAATGAGTTTGAAAAGGTCGACGGGATTTCGGGCCCGTATTTTTTACTTGTCAAGGTGGAAAATGGACGTCCTGAAGATGTATCCAGAGTGGAACATACACCCGACTATTTGACCCAACGGCTGAAGGAGGTATTGGAATGATCATTTTGTCACCGGGACCTGCAAATATATCGGAGCGAGTGAGGAACGCAATGCTCCTTCCCGACATATGTCACCGCGATTCCGAGTTCAGGGAACTGCTCAAGGAAATAAGAAAAAACATACTGAAAGTATGCAACGTAGGAGATGGCTTCAAGAATGCCGTCTTCAGCGGATCGGGGACTCTGGCCGTCGAGAGTGCCCTTTCCGCATTGACCGGATGGGACAAAAAGGTTTTGATTATATCGAACGGGGCTTACGGAGAAAGGGCCTCGGCTATCTGCAGATTGCATGGGGTACCGAACGAAGAGATGCGGCTGCCCTGGGGTGAACTTCCCGATCTCAATAAGGTAGAGGCCGAGCTGAAAAAAGATCATTTCGGGGCTGTCTACATTGTCCATCACGAAACCACAACGGGACTGCTCAATCCTCTTCCTGACGTTGCTGAAATTGCGCGCCGAAAGGGAAAACTGATGCTGGTCGACGGCATCAGCAGCATCGCCGGTGAAGCGCTGGACCTTGAAGGCTGGGGTATCGATATGATCACGGGATCGGCCAACAAATGTATCCGGGGAGTTCCCGGCGCTTCTTTTGCGGTAGTCAGCGACAGGTTCATAAAGGAGATCGAAGTGTGCCGGAACCCTATCTTTTATGGAGATCTCTTAAAATACATCGATGCTGAGGGTAACGGCGAGACCCCCTTCACGCCCGCCGTTCAGGTCTTCTATGCCTTCAGGGAAGCCCTCAGGGAGACCCTGGAAGAGGGGATCGATAACAGGATCAAGCGGTACCGTGTCGTAGCGAAACGGCTCAGAGACGGCCTCGTATCAATCGGTCTTGAATTTTATATTCCTGAAGCGGCAATGTCCAACACGATGACAGCCGTGTACCTGCCCGACGGGTTTGATTACAAGACACTCCATGATCGCTGTAAGCAGAGGGGATATGTGATTTATCCATCCCAGGGGGATCTGGCGAGGACGACATTTCGTTTGGGAACCGTGGGGATTATTGCGGAAAGAGATATCGATAATTTCCTGGACGTTTTCCGATCGATCATTCTGCCCTGATATACAAGTGGCAAGAATGAAGGCTTAAAAATACTTTTTTGGAAGGTCAAAGAAACACATTACACTTACAACTGAAGGATTTTATAAAAGTCTCGAGTTTGAGTATTACGAAAAGAAAGAGAGCGAGCGGGTGTTTGCCGGTAAATGCCTAATTATCGACCACCCATGCAGTATCAACTATCACCCGTCAGGCGAAATGCCGCATGGCTGATTCAGCATTCAAGCTTGCCCATCGAAGAAGCGGATTGTATTGCGCCCGCCTTCCTTCGCTTGATACATCGCTATATCGGCCCCCTTGATGATCTCTTCCTGGCTGGCTACATGATTGATAAACAGCACCACGCCGATACTCGATGTGCAATGATGTTCCACCGTGGTTTCTGCATCCCCTTCATGTTTGCACGTTAATAAATAAGGTTCCGCCAGAACGGTGCGGATTTTTTCGGCGACAACGCCTGCATGCGCAATAGATAGTTCTTTATTCTCGTCCAACTCGCTGAGCATCACCACGAACTCATCGCCACCAAAACGTGCGACGGTGTCCATTTCACGCACACAACGGGTGATGCGATGTGCCACTTCGATTAGCAGCAAATCACCCACATCATGTCCGTGCGTATCATTGAGCGGTTTGAAGTTATCCAAATCCAGAAATATCACCGTGCCATAACGTCCGCTGCGTTTGCTGGCGGCCATCGCCTGCCCCAGGCGGTCGTTTAGCAGGCGGCGATTGGGAAGTCGTGTCAAGGTGTCATAGAAAGCAAGGTTGCGAACCTGTTCCTCGGCTTTCTTGCGCTCGGTGATGTCCTCCGTAATGCCAATCAGTTTTTCAACGCTGTCATTACTGTTCATGATGGGAACAAAGCAGGATTTCCAAATCTGTCCCCGCGGTCCGCTGGCTATAAATTCGAAGTGGCTGGTTTCCCCGGCATACGCTTTGGCAAGCAATTTCCCTATGCGCTCCCGGTCGGCAGCGCTGACTCCGTCCAGATATAAAGAGCCTTGTATCTCGCCTTCCCCTTTGAATCCATGCATGAGAATACCTGCCCGGCTCATGGAGATTATCCTGCCATCCATGTCTATCTCGTGAATGCTCACGGGAGAGTTTTCGAGGAGCAGGCGGTGATTATTTTCTCTTTCACGCAAGGCACGGGTGATCTTCTCGGTTTCCAGACGAGCCTCCTCCAGTTCCACGGTTCGTTGACGCACCTGATCTTCAAGAGTAACTGCGGTCTGGAACAGGTTGAAGTCCGACCCCAGAATACTTGCGTTGCGTTCGGCGCGATTCATCAATGACTGAATGATCTTGTTAAGACGTGCGATCTCGGCCTGCAAGGCCTGTTCGTTCGCGCCGGATACCGGCGGCCCCACTTGGTCAGGCATCGCGCGGTTCCCTCGTTGATTCTGGGGCAGAGCCGATGGCAATCCCGGTGAGAGTCTGGTTGACATGTACACCGTGGAACTGTTCGCCGTAGGTGCTAAAACCTACGGTGTTGTTGCGACTAAAAATCTCCCCGACGCGATCTTTCAAACCATTCTGGGAAACTTCCAGATTCCGCAGGATGCAGTCGCAGCCAATAACGAGTTGGGGCGGCCCGATTTCCTCCCGGATTTTGTCGAAAGTCTGCTCCAGGTTCTCCATCAGATCCACGCCATGCGCCACCCTGAACACCACCCCCTCCTCGATGGCGCAAAAGAAAGTCAGGCTGCCATCGGCATTCGCTTTCTGGATAGAACGCACATAGTCCGTGCCATCTATCATCACCACGACGGGCGAAGTGGCGAAACGCTGGGGACTGAGCTCATGCATGCCAACACCCACCAGCCGGGCATACTCTCCGGCAGCGGGCAGTCCATTGATCTCCTTGACGATGCGTCTGGTGGGATCGGCTTCCGTAACCACCAGACGTTTATCGGTGGGAACAAAATGCTGGGTCTTGAATATCCTGAAAGGCAAGGACGTGCTAATCAGAATCAGTACGGCACTATCGGAACGAAAGCGGCCATCGCTATAAACACAGGTTTTGGCAAATTTCAGGTCGTCACCCGCCGAACCGCGGTATCTTGCCCAACGCATGCTGCAACGCATGCGCCACCGGCTCTTCACGAATGGACAAACCATCAATCAGCAGCAGTGCGAAGCTCTTATCCGGGCTTGCATCCGGGGCTTTGCTTTCAAGTCGCTGTAACAGGGCTTGGGCAAAATCATTCCCTCTGGCGATTTCGAATTGGCTCAAACGATCCAGCAGTCCACTGACGGCCACGCAACTGCCCTTAGGGAAGCTCACTCCGGACAGGCTATGCTGATAATAACCGGCTGGCCCGATTTCCCCGGCCGTGGTGCATCCCACCACTTGAATCCCGGCAAACAGGCGGTTAATTTCCGCAGCCAGCGCATCGAGGTCGTATTCGCTGGAGCAAAAGAAGATCACCAGTTCCATGTTCGGCTGCGCCACCGCTGCATGAAATTCCTCTGCCACCTGGCGAGCCTCCGTTGCACACGATTGCGCCATGCGAATATTCAGAATGCTCATATTGGTCGCCTCCGGTTGAATACCGATACGCTACTCAATCAATTTGGAACTTATCGACGCGTTTTGGTAAAAATACCCCTTTATATAAAAAGAAATATATCAAAATCATTATCGTATGTCAATCAAGTCTTTGCCGCAAAATGTGGGGTGTGGTGCCGATGTTTGTCGGGTGTAAATTGTGTTTATTACGAATTGAAAGGTTGTATACTCAACAAGGATAACGATTTGTTTGTTTCAGGAAGCTATAAACGAACGGGGAAACAGGATAAAGTCGGCCTCTAAATTGAGTACAGGGAATTAATATCATAACTTCGTCCGAGATGAATGGTATGTTTTCCGTCTTTCCGGGAGATAGAATGAAGAGGGCGGTTGGGAAAAACTCGAAGCCGCCTTTATAAGATGGGGGCGCTGGAATAAATAGGATCGTCTTCTCCGAGAATCATGCTCCATTCCAGGGAGGGATTGAAGGCAAGTGAAATGTCCGAGAGACTCGACCTGTTTTTGATGAGGTAGTTACAGGACGATAAAAGGAGGCAATCGATGACGGCGGTTTCCCCCTTCAGGTACGGGGAAAATTCACGGCTCTTGTGAGCCCCGCCCCGGGTGGCAACCCGGTCCGCGGCCGAAAGACGGGGAGACTCATCATAGAATATTACATTGTCGGGATATCGATTTTTCGCCCATTCGAGAAATTCAATCTCGTCGGTCGCAATAAAGACCTTGAATCTATCCTGTTTGTAACGTTTGGAAACGAGACCTATCTGTTCTTCAAAAAGAGCGTATGACGGGCTTTTATACGGATAGAGCAGTTTCTTGTCCGTTCCCCGGTAATGGATGCCGATTATAAACTCGCCTGCCATATTAAGTAATCTAAACGTCTCGACTTTCTCCCGTATCGGTTCCTTTACCCTGATATATTTTAAAACAAGCTCCCCGATGTTTTTCATTTCTCCAGCCGCATTGATGGGGTAGGGGCGGGTTTTCGGATAATCGGGAAGAATGACACTACTCCATGATCTGTTCCACGCCCAGGGACCATAACGGTATATCCAACTGTTGAAATGAATTTCCGGAGGCCGTGGAATGTCGTCTCTTAGCGTCATCTTCGGTTCGAAGTAGTATGCCCACCAGTTCTCTCCCCGTTCGGGGTCTACGTAGATGTCCGTCTGGAAATTTACATACACTCCCGCTGCGCGGTGTTGTTCCGCATAACGGAGCGCGCCGATCACGGCAAAAAAATCAGCAAAGAGCCCCTGTTTCATGCTGAGCAATCCCCACAGTGTATCCCGCCTGTTGTAAATGACCATGAGCTTTCCCTGTACGCCCGGCTCCGGTAAGGGGTTGCGGAAAACAGATTTTTTTTTCGGTGATGTCATGTGAAATTCCCTTGAGTGATCGTCATTTCAGTGAATGCATTTGTTTACATTAGCTATAATTTCTCGGAGGCAAGTTCCTCAAGGACACTTATGAGCTTTTCGTTGTCCAGACCGCTTCGAGATGCGATACGCACATAGTTCTTTCCGGAGAGGCCGGTCTTATTGCTGCAGTCTTTTATCAGGATAGCGTGGTCCATAAAAAGCCGGTCTCTGAGACTTCTGCCGGTGAATGGTTCTGAAACTTTTGCAAAGACATAGTTTGCCGAAGGCCGGTATGGTTTCAAAAAAGAAATCTTTTCTAATTTCTTGTACAGTTCGTCCCGGTCACGCCTTATGAGGTCACACGACTCCCGATAATCCTTCTCGAACTTTGGCATTGCTTCAAGAAATTGTTCCGCCAGGGAATTGATGTTCCATATGGGAACCGTGTCCCGAAGCCGTCTGATGATTTGTGGATTTGAGCAGAGCGCGTATCCGAGCCGTAGGCCGGGAACCCCGAACTCCTTACTAATGCTTCGAACCAGGATGACATTCGGATAACGATCTATTGCCTGGTGTGCCGAATACTTTTTCTCGGGAGCGACAAAGTCCATGAATGATTCATCGATGATAAGGCAGGCCTTATCCTTCAGTTTTTCGAGGATGAACTCCATCTCTTTCTCCTCGACAGAGAGGGACGTCGGATTGTTGGGGTTGATTATAAGGGCCGCGTCGGAGCCCGATTGTATCACGGCGTTTACATACCTTTCGGGATCGAGACGAAAACCGTCCCTTTCCGTGTCGAAATAATTGATCTGTTCCGGCCTGAGCGTGTTCTCGTACTCGTTGAATGTCGGAATGGGGATTGTTATTTTTTTTACAAAATGATTGTTCAGGGCTCTTATAATTTCCGAGGCGCCGTTACCGGCAACCAGCTGGTCGGCCTTGAGCGTAAGCGCCCGGGCAATGAGCTGGGTGATTTTAGTCATACCGCTGGGATAGTTCCGGATCAGGAGCGGGAAGGCCGATGTGAGCATGTTCATCAGGGCAGGGGAGGGATAATAGGGGTTGTAGAGATAGCAAAAATCGAGAAAATCGTACCGCCAGAATCCGCCGTGGAGTTGATCTATCTGTTCCAGTTTCTTCTCTTTTGATGAAAGGTGGTAACTTGCGCGGGCAAGGTCGGACTCGTCATCGATTTCAAACCACTTGATCCCGTCGACGACGGTACCGTAAATTTCAGGCTTCCCGTAATAGATCAGTGCGCCGAGAATAATCTCATAGTATTCGGTGATTGATTGGGTTTTCACGTAGAGATCGAGGTGGGGCACAAAATATCTTTGCAGGAATTCTTTCGAGAAATAGTAAACATTTACGGTCTTGTATTTATCGGAGAAGTCGAAACCGGGGTGTTGATCGCGCGACGGGATCAGCCGTCGAATGATATTATCCGGCGACATTTCGACGACCGTTCCATCCATGTGAGGTTGAAACCTGTCGAGGAGTACCGTGCACGACTCTCTTTCACTCAAAAGCTTATCGATCAGGGTTCCCTCGAAGTAGACATCGCTTTCGAGGAGGATCGTATCACGGTTCAAATGGTCTTTTGCAAACCAGAGCGAATAGACGTTATTAGTGGTATTGTATTCGAGATTTTCCACATACGATATCCTCATCTTTCCGAAACGATCGCCGACCGTTTCGTATACCTTTTCCCTCAGGTATCCGACAATCAGAATCGTCTCTTCAATACCGTAACTTTCGAGGATTTCCAGGGTATTGACAAGAATTGGCTTGCCGTTTACCTCGACCAGGCACTTTGGAACAAAGTCGGTGAGCGGACGGAGCCGCTTCCCGATTCCGGCGGCAAGGATCACAGCTTGCATGAGAGTTTGCCCTTTCTTTTTAAGATATGTCGTCAATATCCCGCTCAGATGGCTTTGTTTCGCCGGGTGATGCCGGGATATTTTTCGAACTCTTTCCGGTGCTGAAAGTTTTTACCCGTTATGTAGTTCTTGATATGCCTGGTGATGTATAGTAATCTCCAACATCGAATACCGAATTAAATTTTAACATATCATATCTGCTGCCCTATGAAAAGATTAGCGTTTATAGATCATTCCGTTCACCGCAAAACATTATCCTCCCAATTTTTTATCGATTTGTTAGAAAAGACGTTTGTCGTTGACGTCTTCTGGTGCGATTCATGGAAAACAGGAAAATTCGATCAGTTGGAAAAATTCGATCCCGCCGGATATGATGTGATCGTTTTCTTCCAGGTGATGTATCCTCTTGATAAGATAAAGGGGTTGAAGGACAAGTGTATTTTTGTGCCCATGTTTGACGGTGCACGCAATGACAGCGACCTTTTCTGGTTCAAATACAGGGAGTTCAGGTTTATCAGTTTTTCAGAAACCCTGCATCGCCGGCTGAGAAGGCTGCGGATAAATTCACTCCATGTACGGTACTATCCCGCTTTTGAGCCGATGGATAGTGATGATTCTGATAGCAATCCTGAAGGTCTCACCGCTTTTTTTTTAGAAAGAACCCCGGAAATATCCTGGAATGTAGTAAAAAGACTGGTTGAAGGAAGCGGGATTTCAACCATGTATTATCACAATCCCTTTGCTCGGGAAGAAGGAATGAATATCCCCGATAGAGAAAGTATTTCCCGTTATGGTATCACCTTTAGCGACTGGTTTGAGTCGAGGGAGGACTATCTTATGCTGGTAAAGTCTGCTCGCATCTATTTCGCGCCGAGGTTGTACGAAGGAATCGGCATGACCTTTCTTGAGGCCATGGCGCTGGGCAGGTGTGTTGTTGCGCCGAACCACCCGACGATGAACGAGTATATAACCGATGGCATAAACGGTATTCTATATAATCCCAGATTCCCCAAGCCGATAAATTTTGATAATGTGGGGAAGATTTGCGAAGCGGCAGCCCGGTCTTCGAGAGAAGGTCTGGCCGAATGGCGAGATAAGGAAAATGAAATTATCGGATTCATTAACGATGACAAACCGTACACCGATACCGGCACTGCTTATCTTTTTATAAGGAGTCTCCTGACCACGGCCGTCGTCAGGCCCTGGAGGTCCATGGGCAAACTGTTCGATCGATTCTGGTTTTATCTTATAAGGAAGGGTATCATTTGAGAAAAATCCTTTTGACCACACCATATGACCTCGCCGTTGAGGGCGGAGTGAACAATCAGTTATGGGGACTGTACCGCTCGCTGAAAAAGGTAGCCGGATACGAGGTACGGGTGATCGGCCCCAGCTCGGATACTGCCAGCCACGACTGCCCCGACCTGATTGTGATGGGTGCGGTCTTTTCCATGCCCCTGAACAGGGCCATGTCCAACATAACCCCTGATATTCGAATCCTGTCCCGGGTTAAGGCCCTTCTGAAGGAATTCCGGCCCGATATTGTTCACCTTCAGGAGCCGCTCCTGCCGATATTGAATACCCTCGTTCTTTATTACTCTCGTGGTGTTAATGTCGGTACATACCATACCTATTCCGAGACCAGCAGGGGTTATGACTATTGGAGGCCCGTATTGAAATGGCATCATAAGAGGGTTCACGTGAAGATCGCGGTCTCCGACGCCGCCGGCCGGTTCGTGGCACGGACGTTCCCCGATACCTATCACATCATTCCTAATGCGGTGGAGATGCCCGCCGCGCTGCCGTCAGATCTAAAACCCGTCCCGTTTGGAAAACGAAAAAAGACAATCCTTTTTGTAGGTCGGATGAATGAACCCCGTAAAGGCTTTTATCACCTCCTTGATGCCCACCGATTGCTCGATATGGTTTTCCCGGGAGAATATCGCCTTGTTGTAGCGGGTCCGGGACGGGAAAGCCTGGAGATGGAGGACACAAAGGGGGAAATAAACTGGCTTGGCAGAATCTCGGAGGAAGAGCTTCGTCAAGCCTATGCCTCCTGCGACATTGTCTGTACCCCTTCACTGGGGGGCGAGAGCTTCGGTATAACCCTTCTGGAAGCGTTTGCCCACGGTAAACCGGTGGTTGCATCGGATATCGTAGGCTACCGTGAATTTGCCGGAGATTCCGGGGCTGCATTGCTCGTTCAGCCGGGCAGTAGCCGGTCTCTGGCGAACGGCATTGTTCAGGTCCTGGGTAATGAAGGGAAATATCTTAAAATGTCGGCTGCTGCCCGGGCGCTGGCGCAAAGACACGAGTGGTCAACCGTGACAGCGCGTATCATTGCGCTCTACGATTCGGCACTCGCTGAAAGAAAGTGAAACTTCCCTCACTTTTAACTATTATTGAGATGTGTGAGGTTTTGTGAAGACATTGATCCATTGCTGGAGAGAGCTTAAGCCCGTTGACCGTGCGCTGATTTCTTTTTTTCTCGTTCTTAACGGGTTGATCGTAATTTTTCACGGCAATCTGCCCCGCTGGCCCTGGCACCTAACAAAACACTTTCTTATCTGTTTTCTTATTCTGGTTTTGGTTCCACTCATCCAGTCGCGAAAGACCCGATGTGCCCATTTTACCCGCCAGTGGTATCCCGTCGTTTCGATCCCGTTTATCTACTGGAATATGGCGTATTTTATACACCTGGTCTTCCCCGGCGAATTCGATCCGCTGATAATTTCAGCGGAAACAGCCATTTTCGGCGTGCTGCCGAATATCCCTGTGCAGAAACTGGTCACGCCGGTTCTTACGGAAGTTATGCAGGTGTTCTATGCCACATACTGGTTTATGATACCGTCCGGTGCGGCGCTTCTCTATTTCGGCAATCGCGAGGATACATATGATTCGTATCTCTATTACATGACGTTGACTTTTTTTGCTTCGTGCCTTGTATTTATTCTGTTTCCCGTTGCCGGCCCCCGATTTTTCATTGTTGACCAGATTTTAGCGGAATACCGTGGACTCTTCATAACCGGATTCCTTCGCCGGTTCGTGGAGGATGCAGGCCTGCGGGGATGTGCATTTCCAAGCGCACACGTTGCCGTTGCCGTGGTAGTCATGAGCTTTGTCCGGATTGAGTACCCCCGGCTTGCCGGACGGGTCTTCCTGCCCCTTGTCGTGGGGCTTTCACTTGCAACGATCTACGGGCAATACCATTATCTGACCGATGTAGCGGCGGGACTTGCTTTGGGTGTTGTCGTCAGCATGATCGGGGTAAGGAATGTACGGAAGATGTTACAAAGAGATGAAAAAGGGTGATTGATGTAGATTCAGAAGAGCTCGGCAGGATCCGCTTTCATGACCTTTCTTACGGCCAGACCGCCGGCAAAGCCGCACATCAATACGGTCAGAATACATATAAGGGCGATTCGTCCTGCCGTTAGAAACATATTGATCCTGGTGAAATGTTCTATAGTTGTATACAGAATCCATCCTCCTAATAAGCCGGGGAAAAACCCGAGCAGAGAGAGCACGAGAGCAATTTTCATAACGATACTTATCACATAGAGGTTTGGAAACCCGATAGCTTTCAGGGTGGCGTATTGCGGCAAGTTGTCGGTTACTTCGTTAAAGAGGATTTGATAACAGATCATTACCCCGATGACGAATCCGATGACAAGGCCTGTTCCGAAGATAATTCCGAAAGGAGTTGCTTTGGTGAAGAAACGGACGTCGCGTTCTCTCAGTTCTCCCGGAGTCATGGCAATTATTTCTTCCGGATTCAGGGAGACTATTCGGGCCTTTAAATCTTTCAGATCAACGCCGGGTTTCACACGAATCAAGCCGAAAGAAATCTGATCGGATCTTGATGATGTATGAGTCAACCAGTTCGTATCACTCATGATGATATAGCCGTTTCTGGCAAAGTTAGGCCCTAATTTGATAACTCCGCCTACCTTGTAAATACTGTCGGAGAGCTCAATGTCCATACCTTCCCTGATATTTCCGTAAACCGATCGTGATCGGGAGTCATAGAGGACGGCATTTTTCTTCTTCAATATATCCTGATATAGCTTAAGCTCCGGTATGGTGAAGGGAGGGGTGCCGATGGGGAAGGCAATTATTGCGATTCGATGGACCATATCTGTTTCAGGGTTTCGGAGACGCAGATTACCTTCGTAAACAGGGATAACCTCCGTCACCCCGTCAAAGGGAGCGACCTGGTAGAGATATGCCCGATTTATTCTATTGGATTTCATCATATTGACTTTGCTCTTGTGCATCATGACGAGATCCGCGTTATACAGGGGCGGCAAGTTGGCCTGACTGTCATTGAACCCGTTAAAAAACCCCAGTTCCAGAAACATGGTAATCACCGAAAAGGCAATCCCGGCTAACGAAAGTGCGAGTCGCCGCCTGTCGTGAGTCAGTATCTTCCATTCAATATGTATTTTTTTTACCTTTTCCATACGCTTAAAATAGCTCGGCAGGATCCGCCTTCCTTACTTTTTGGAGTGCCAGAAAACCCGGGATAATACACATCAGAAGGGTTATGAAGAAAACGAAACCCGCCAATCCGAGGGTAAACTCTGCCGGGAGTTTTGCCTTTATACGAAGAAAATGAAAAAGGCCGATAGTAATCGCCAATGCCGGCATGTATCCCATAAAGGCAAACAGAAAGGCCTGCGTGAATCCTATATTATATATATTTTTGGTGGTAAAACCCATGGCCTTCAACGTCGCATACTCGTTCAGTTTGTTGGTAATTTCTGTGACCAGTACCTGAAACAGAATGACGGAACCGATGATGAAAGCGATAATCACGCCCACCTGAAACATTATGCCGACCGGGAGGACGTAGATGAAATAATCCTGCTCATTGGTGATCAGTTTCTGTCGATCAAAGATCAGCACGTCATCCGGAAGATTTTCCTTCAAATTCCTTTTAATCGTGGTAATGTCTGCCCCCGGCGCCACCCTGATCAAGCCGAAATTTACCATTCTTGCGTCGCGACGGACAAGGCTTTGGAAAGTTTGATTGTTCACAAATACAGCGCCGTCATTATAGAAACGCATTCCCATGGTGAACAGAGATGTGACGGTAATATCCACATCGTTGATTCTGGCCTCGCTATTTTTTTTCAGCGGACCGTATTCCTCGGTCGAGAGGGTATCAAGCATGACAGTCCTTGTTTTGGTGATGGTATCGAGATTCGACTTTACCCCCGTATTGCGAATGAATGATGGGTTCGGGTCAATTCCTATGAGTATTACTCCCGAGGTAATCTCAGTTTCCGGATTTTTCCATTCTCCTTCCCCGATATTTAGGGGCATGACGTCTTTTACGCCGGGGACGACCATGGCCTGAATTAAGCGGGCCTTGTCAAAGCTTCCGCTTGATGTGAGAAATTCATATCTGTCAGAGGTCATGATCAGATCAAAGTCGAGATATTGATAGAGGAGTGTTGAGCCCCGTTTGCCTGTTTCAAGAAATCCCACTTGCATGAAAATCAGAAGGACGGAGAACGCAATCCCGGCTACGGCGGAAAAGGTTCGTTTCTTATTGTGGAAGGTATTGTTCCAGGCGTAAGGTACCCGCATAACGTTTCGACCTGTCGTATATTTTATTTATTTTATCAAGACCGCACTTATAAAATGCCATCCCCGCTTTTTATCAAAGAGGGGCGCTTTATTATGTTTTTACGGAGATCCAGAAAGATAACAATACCTCCCAGAAAAGCCGCTAAAATGGTGGTAGAAAATCGCAACAGGATCGCGAATAATATCAGAATGTCCTGTGGTATTATATGTCCCAGAAGCCATACGGAAGAAACCTCTTCGATTCCTGACGCGCCGGGTGTCGGGGCAAAATAGTTCAGAAAATAGATTATGATCTGCAATCCGATAATTGAACCGAGAGGGACATCCGGCAGGAATACCCGGGCAATTACGTAACCTATCAGAAATTTATTACAGAAAAGGACCGGCGTGATTATAAAGGTTGCGGCGATGACCGCTTTCTTTTCCTTCCGGAGACGGGCAAAGTCTTCCGTAAATCGGTGTGTACCCTTCTGCAAGAGCCCTAAGGAGAGGTCTTTTAATCTTTCCAGCCCGCCAAAACTAAAGGGGATCAGTCTGAAAACGAATTTAACCGAGTTCTCTGCTATCGAAGGAAACAGGAGGATAGAAAAAAGCGCGGCAGAGAGCACTCCAAAGACAATAAACCCTCCGCGAATCAACTTTTCCATCTGGCTTCCAAAGAGACCTTCAGGGAAAACGTAAAGAACAGTAATACTGGCAATTAAAAAAAAGAACAAAGTTGCAATAAAGGTTATTACGGAAACGAGCATACTCTGGGATATTTTCACCCCGCATCTCCAGAGGATATAGAGCTGTGCCGGACCGCCTCCTGTCCTGAAGGGGGTTACCGCTCCCATAAAACAGTTTGCCCAGTTTGAACGCATGCAGTTCCAAAGCGAGACACAGGGCAATATGGTCCCGTCAAAAAACAGCCGGAAACGAATGCCGCCGAGTATATAATCGACCACGACTAAAGGTATTACCAGTCCCACAAATGCCCAGTTTAGATTGTATTCCAGGACCCGGGAATGGTCGGGTGTTTTCCACCAGAGAGCGATTCCAACCCCGACGACGGTAAATATGATGAACCACTGCATGCCCCGGAAAAGGATTTTACGTGAAGGTAACAAATCAGTTGTAAGAGAGTTATTCTGCATAACGACGAACATAGTGTCTTTTTCAAGAAACCGGACTGTGTAATAAAAACCACCCGATATCCGCTATGAGACCTTATCCCCCCATAAATCGTACATTCTGCCTATCGCCTGTTCATCCGTTGCGACTCCCATGGGAATATATATAACATGGTCCTTCCCAGCCAGCTTATTCCGGAGGATCCGCCAGCAGTCAAATACAACAACCGGAGGATCTTTTGTGGGAAAATTTTCGGATCGCAATGCCCTGAATGCAGGATCCGGTGTGGTGATGATGACCACGTGGGCCTGGTTGAGACAGGATTCTACGTCGTCGAGAACGAGGGCCTTGTCACGAAAAATCTCTCTTGCTTCCGTTTTGGCCTGAGGGTCGTAGCTTATCACTCTTACCCCGGCGCTTGCGAGAGCCTTGGCTAAATAAATTCCCTGTGACTCTTCGACCACGTGGGAATGGGGTTTATATGCAAGGCCAAGCACGGCAACCGTTATTCCCGGCCTGAGGTAAGGTTTCAGACGGTCCACGATCTTATCAACGAGTTCACGGTTCATTCTGTCCGTCGTTTCGGCAAGCTCTGCCTTCACCCCAACTGCGTCTGAAAAGACCGTAAGGGCGACATTGTCCCTCGGAAAACAGGGGCCTCCATATCCTAACGCACCCTTAAGAAATTTCGCCCCGATACGCATGTCCGTACCGATAGCATCGGTTACGATATCCACGTCGCCTCCCGGTATCTTCTCGCACAGTTCGACCAGCATGTTGGCATAGGTGATTTTAGTGGTAATGAACGTATTAAGCGCGATCTTTGTGAGTTCGGCATTTTCGATGCTCATCCGCTTGCAGGGGGGGCTGTTTTCCATGATCCGGGAATAGCAGGATTCGAGTTGACTGCCTGCCCGTTCGTCGAACTCACCGACAAGAGTAAAATCGGGGTTCAGGAAATCTTGAATAATACTGCCAAGGGCGATGAACTCCGGGCTGTAACAGAGACCGAAATTCGAACCACAGGATTTGCCCGACTCCTTCTCCAGGATCGGCAGCAAGCCGTAACGCGTTGAACCAGGCAGAACCGTACTCGTCAAAACCACATTATGGTATTCGTTTTTTGAGGCCAGTGCGCGGCCGATTTCTTTAAATGCCCATGCCGCATACTGGAGCGAGAAGACTCCGTTTCGGTCACTCGGGGTGGGGACGATAACAAAGGAGAGGTCTGTGTTGAGAATGGCATCCGTAGTATCCAGGGTGGCCCTGATCCTCTCTTTGTTAGCTTCAATCGTTTTCTGAAGATCAGTTTCTTTGACCGGTGCAATCCCACTGTTCACCTTGGCCACAACCTCCGGAATGATGTCAACTCCGACGACCTGAAAACCTCTTTTGGCAATGGCTGCAGCCATGCTGCAGCCCAGTTTACCGAGCCCTATAATGGAATATCTGGTACTCACACCTGTTGCTCCATTTATGCTTCTTCTTACTTTATGAAAATATGTCAGAATACCCCATGTTTTACACGGGGATGAAAGGCATCCTTATAGTTCCCTCTCTCCCGGTGGGAGAAGGTTAGGAAGAGGGGGTATTTGACAAATTTTTCACCCCCACCTTACTCCTCCCCCGTCACGTGCAGCGCAGGCGCTTGCGTCGCGTGAGGGGGAGGAGGTTGATTATGGATGTTCCGCCTACAAGACGGGGCTTGCGGGTGTGTTCCCTGTCAATGTTCGTTCTCATGCCGTCTGATAGTTCTTGACCTGTGAATCGATCCAGCGGTATGTTTTTTCCAATCCAGCCCTCAGCGGCTGAGATGGTTTCCAGCCCAATTTTTCCTGAATAAGCCTGTTGTCCGAATTTCTGCCTCGAACGCCTAACGGTCCCTCGATGTGTCTAACGGTCAGGTCTTTTCCCGCAATGTCCGTGACCGTTTCTACCAAATGACCAATACTTACCATTTCCTCAGAGCCTATATTCACCGGACCCGTCCAATCAGATCGCATGAGCCGTGTGATTCCCTCCAGACATTCGTCGATATAGAGGAATGATCTTGTCTGTTTGCCGTCTCCCCAGATCTCTATTTCTCCCCCATCATTCGCTTCGGCAACTTTTCGGCAAATGGCGGCCGGGGCTTTTTCTCTTCCCCCGTTCCAGACGCCCTCGGGTCCAAATATGTTATGAAAACGGGCGATGCTCACATGCATTCCGTAATTTCTATGAAATGCAAGATACAGGCGCTCGCTGAACAGCTTCTCCCATCCATACTCACTATCGGGGTGCGCCGGATAGACGCTGTCTTCCGAACAGATTGGATTCTCCGGGTCCATCTGATTGTATTGGGGATAGATACATGCCGATGAAGAGTAGAAAATTCGCCCGGTATTTTCATTTAAACATGCTTCAAGCATATTTAAATTAATCAGGGCCGAATTGTGCATGACATCAGCGTCATTTTCGCCTGTGAAGATGTATCCGGCTCCTCCCATGTCGGCAGCCAGCTGGTAGACTTCATCAAACTGTGTGTCAAACAGAGACCTGCAAACCCGTGGATCACGCAAATCTCCCAATAGAAAGTCATCTGCTTCTGTAGGAGAGAATTCGGGATATTTAAGATCAACACCTCTGACCCAGAATCCTTCATTTTTTAATCTTTTGATCAAATGACTTCCTATGAACCCTCCCGCTCCGCAGACAAGGGCTCTCTTCTTTGACATGTTATTTACTCCTTACGTATTTTTCAGCTATGCTGAAAAAAAGTTGAACTGAACAGCGAGCGCTTTTTCATTTTCAATACCGGGGATTCTATGTAAAATAGGCATATTGTTATTTGCTGAAATACACCTTTTTCAACTGTTCATCCAAGGTGGGACTCGCTTCAACAATTTCAGTGAATAGTTCCCTGGAAAGGGTAAGAAGTTCCACTTCTTCTATCGCTCTGACCGTAGCGGCGCGCGGTTCCTTTCTTAAGAGAGCGAGTTCCCCGAAGAAATCGCCGGGGCCAAGTTCGATAAGAAACTCCTCCTTGCCATCCGTTTCCTTAATAACTTTCACACGACCCGTCCGTATGATGTAAAATTTCTCTCCTTCATCGCCCTGCCTTATAATGACGGTTCCCGCAGGGTGGGTTTCCTGGAGCAGCTTGTTTGCAATATCGGCAAGCAGAGTCGGGTTGGAATCTTTAAAGATAGGACACTTTATGAGAAATGTTGCTATTGTCAGAGATTCGGCGACGTCAATATCGGAGTCCACATATCCATCTACCATCCTGACGATACGGTCTGCCACATCGAGAATTCGATTGTCATGAGTAACGATAAGGACCGTGCAGTCCTCTGACTTTGCCATTTTTTTGAGGATATTTACAACGAGCCTTCCCGTATTCTTGTCGAGAGCTGCCGTTGGTTCGTCGGCAAGAATCAGTTTGGGACGGTTTACGAGGGCCCTCCCGATGGCTACCCTCTGTCGCTGTCCGCCCGAAAGTTTTTGCGGTTTTTTAGAGAGGTGTTCCCCAAGCTCCAGCTCCTTCAAAATCTCTTCAGAGAAGTTTTGGGCATCTTCATTTGTATAGTCAGAAAGCTCAGTGGCAAGTTTTACATTCTGATATGTGGTCAATGCCTCGAAAAGGTTGTGGGCTTGAAATATAAAGCCTATGTTACGGCGGATCTTAGCTTGTTCCAGAGAACTCAGCCCATAGAGTTCATTTCCGAAGATTTTCAGACTGCCCTCTTGAACTGCCCGCAAAGCACCGATAAGCGTCAACAGAGTCGTCTTCCCCGAACCGGATGGACCTGTCATTATGACAATTTCTCCGGGATACATGGTCAGGTTGTTGTCGAAAAGAACCTGGATTTTATTTTCACCATCGCCGTATGAATAGTTGATATTTTTTATTTCTATCGAGGGTGCTGCCTTTTTTTTGGTGGAAAAGGTGTGACCGGCCTCTATAGTTTCACGGATTTTTTCTGTGATAGGGTTAAATTCCTGCTCGGTCATAGTGTACTGTTCTCCGGCTGAAAGCGAAACCTGCCTGTTATTGATGCCTTGTGGGGACAGACTGAAAGGCTTTTTTCAAACATATTTTCATGGAAGTTATAAATTGATGGAGACATTAACTTCCATATTAATCAATTTGTCTGCTACTTCGGAGTGATTAAGGCGAATCTTGACTTTGGCAACTTTCGATTTTTCGGAAATTACTCTGCCGATGGATTCGATCTGTCCTGTTAATGCTTTGGGCAGAGAATTGCTGGTAATCGTAACACTCTGACCGAGCGACAGTTTCAGGAGGTCACTCTCGAAAATATCTGCAATTACATATATCTGCCTGAGATCCGCCATCGTTATGATTGTTCCGCTTCCGGTACTTTCCCCAACGTTCTGAAGGATCTCGATTATGGTTCCATCACATGGTGCTTTGATGACCGCATTTTGCAATTTTTCTCTGGCTACGTGTAGTTGGTCAATTGCTCTCTTTACCTTGATATCGCGATCCAATACGAGGCGCTGCAGTTCCTGACCTGCCAGGTCAAGATTGAGTTGAGCAGTCTTTACATGGCTTTCACGGAGCTGTGTCTCCTGTTTGGAAACCGAGTCACCACCAATTCTTTCAAATCTGCTGAGTCTTTTTGAGGCTAATTCGTGATCCTCTTTTGCAACCTTCACCTTCAGTTTTTGAATCGCAATGGCCTTCTTGCCCAGCTTATCTGCCTCCTCTACTGCCAGTTCGGCCAATGCGACTTCAAGCGACTGAGTGGCTTTGCTGCGTAAAATGACGAGCTGTGTCCCTTTTTCAACAAAATCGCCCTCTTTAACCATAATGTCAGCGATGATATCTCCGGATTGTCCTACCAGATTAACGATACCGCCGGCCGGCTTAATGCGGCCTAACGCGCCTACTTTTTCTCCGGCCATGAGTTCCGAATTAACTGCAAACATAGCCAGAACAAGAATGACAACTAATTTCTTTTTCATTTATCACGTCCCAGATACATGTTTTTTAAGGTTATTTTAAAAGGGCAGCTCCATCAGGCTTTTCAGCCTGAAACGAACTTTCTCGTCTTTTCCGTCTTCTTCAAAAACAGTGCCGGTAACATAACGGAGTTCGGCCAAAGCTACGATATATTTGCTCATCGCATTATTTTCTGCGACCCTGGCTTCGGAGTAACGGTCCTCTATATCAATGACCGAGGTCAAAGTGGTTTCATTTTCTTTGAGCTTGGCGTTTTCATGGATTACCGCTTTACGATAATCTTCCGTTGACTTTCGGGAGAGATTGTATTCATGAATGGTACGCCGCAGTGTTTCCATGGCAACAAGTACCTGTGAAGCAATATTGTTAGATAATTCAGCCGCAGTAAACGCCTTCTCTTTCACAAGAGCTTTCCTGCGAAGCATTTCGCCTCGAGCTGCGTTGTTTTCGATTGGTAGTTCGAGGTTGAGCGCCCCGAAGACATTGCCCCCCGTCAGGTTGTTGGAAAACCCTTCGTAATAGCGGTGTGCATTCGAGCTTTCATCCAGCCCGGCATATCCGACTCTGAAACTGAAATCGAGACGAGGCTTTATATCATTTTCTGCCTTGTGTAAGAGAATTTCTTCTGTATTAATGTCGACTTTGGATGAGAGATAATCGGCCCTGTGCCTCAACGCTTCGTTGATGTACTTATCACGAGCAAGGGTTTCAAAAACATCCGGATTAATCACTTCAGGATATGTTCCCTCTACACGCGGAGCTGTGGATAATTCCTGCGGGGTGAGGCCAATGGCAACGGCAAGGGCCTGTTTGCTTTTATAAAGCTCAAGCCGGGCATCTGAAAGGCTGCTTTGCCTAATGAGAAGCTTGGCTCTTGCCTGATTCAAAAGAAACGGCTCAATTTCTCCTCCTTGTACGAGAAGCTCAACGAGTTTGAATATCTCAAAAGAACGTTTTTCCGAATCTTCAAGGATTTCCACGTTCTTTCCGGCAGCGAGACACTTCCAGTAAGCCGATGCTGTGGAGAAAACACTTTTGGAAATATTGTGCTTTGATAATAATTCTGAGGTATTAAGGTTGGAACGTGCAGCCAATTCATTGGCGCCGGTGTTTTTTACGCCAAGTCCTCTTAACAGGGGAATGACGATTTCAACGTTGACATCGGAACGATTTACTGATTTGTACTGAGAAGAATTGTCATATGAATCCAACGCCGATACAGTTGGCGAAACCGTTATTCCTGTGCGCGACTTTTTTGAAACCCCGATGGATAAAGCTGTATCTTCTCCCTTGAGTTTGTCCGTAACGGAACCGCCACTTGAAGCGGCGGCGGCTTCTGCCGCTCGTTTCTGTAATTCCGTCAGGGGCAGCTTTTGAAGCTCTCTGGAAATGGTGCCGGTTCCTGTCCAATCGAATGTTCCTGAAGCTTTTTGCAGCGCACCTTCACTTTGACGAACTTTTTCTTTCTGTATTTTAACTCCGAGATTAGATTCAAGGGTCTTTAAAATTGCATCCTCTAAGGAAATGGTACGCTCTGCAGCTTCGAGTTGCTGGAAGGGGATGGAGATGCAAACCAAAAAAAGGAAGATACTGTGTATGAACGTTTTCTTCATTGGCTTTTTCTGTTTTTAACATTGAAGCTCCCCGCTGCAAGCAACGGGGAATGCGCTCGCTGTTCAGTTCAAAAGATACTTTGCCAGATTACATTGTTCAGTTAGTCTTCGATCTGTTTTTGCAGGATCGCATATATAATCCTGAAACCGGCTTTCTTTTACTTTAAGAACCTGTACGTCATATATGCATACATTTGAAAAAAAATGCTACACTACTTGTCACGTCACTGTCAAAGAAAAATTAATTTTCACCTGATTTTTACGAATGAGTCAAGTATCAAGTTTGTATTGAAGTTGTTTTACTATTATGAAAAATAATGCCGTGGGTTCGTGGTGGAGAAATCTTCGGGGAATCTCAGACTGTTAAGGAAAATTACTGACGTTATTTTTCTTCGAAGAATTATTGGTTTTATTCGCTCGCTGTTCAGTTCAAGGTGTAAAACTTTTCGAACAGTTACTGTGACGAACCCAATTAATTTCTTGTTGCATTTTCTATTGTTACGATTTATATTGAGCGGCAGATTTAGACCCTTTAATCATGGCAGGTGTTCACACGGATAAGGCAATTTAAAAAAGAATGAAAGAGGCGGCAAAAGAAGACATTCTAACAGATTTGAAGCTTATAGCCGTGAAAGAATTAGAACTTGCTCCGGAAGAGCTTTCCCGGCTTCAGCCTGATTCTCCCATAATAGAAACTCTCAACCTCGATTCCCTTGCCCAGACGGCGTTTATATTCGCGATTGAAGATCATTATGGAATTGCATTTGAGCTGGAAGATACGGCAAAAATAGAAACCTTACAGGATATAATTAATCTAATCAAAAAAAAGATATAGCACCGGTTTACCGGGTAGAGGCTTTTATAATGGTCCAGCACAAAGTGCCATTTTTAACTATCGTGGAAGCGCTCTCTACGAGAGAAGAATGTACGTCATTTGGTGTGCGGTTCATCTCTCGCTCCGGTGAAGCTACCTTTTACCCATACTGCGATATCCTGAAAAGGGCAAAGTCAGTGGCTGGCACACTTCAGTCCACGGGCCTTGTGCCGGGAGATCGTGTGGGCGTGATCCTTCCTACCTCGATTCACTTCTTTGACGTGTTTCTCGGTGTTATACTCGCCGGGGGAATTCCTTGCGCGCTATATCCGCCATTTCGGCTTGGCCGGTTGCCCGAATACTACGATCGAACCCGGAGGATGTTGTCAAAAATCGGAACGAGGTTTCTCGTTGTGGATGGGCGAATAGGAAAGATCTTAGGCCCGGTCGTGGAAGGCGTGGATACTGTCGAAACCGTTTTCAATCCCAAGAGTCTTCTCGGTTCTGCCGTATGGACCCCGGTTTACCCCGATCCGGACAGTCCCGCCTTTCTGCAATTTTCATCCGGTACTACCGTTGATCCGAAGGCAGTTATAGTGTCGCACGTAAATCTTATCAGCAATCTGGAGATGATGGGCAAGATATTCCGGATGTATTCTCCGGAAGAGCTGTCCCTGGAGACTGTGTGCTGGCTTCCCCTTTATCACGACATGGGTTTGGTCGGATGTATGTTCAATGGGCTTTATTATCCCGCAACAATGAATTATATCGAGCCCGACGTTTTTGTCGCAAAGCCTGCTATCTGGTTACAGACAATCTCCCGCTACAGAGCGGGAATTTCTCCGGCCCCTCACTTTGCATACAATTTCTGCACAGAAAAAATCAGAGATGATGAAATGGCCGGGGTGGACCTCTCATGCTGGAAAGTTGCGATGAACGGGTCGGAACAGATCGATGTGCCTGGGATAAAAAAATTTGTACAGCGTTTCGCGAAGTGGGGTTTCAGTGACGCCGCGATGACCCCCGTCTATGGGCTCGCGGAAACGGTATTAGCCGTCACATTTTCTGATTTTATGGAGCCGCCGGTGGTAAAGGAGTTTGATCGTGCGAGTATCTCCGAACAGGGGAGGGCCGATCCGGGAGACGGACATGAGGTTGTCTCCGTCGGCCGGCCTCTTTGCGGAATCGATGTTCGGATTTGCGATGAGCGGGATACACCGATGAAAGATAATCGCGTTGGCAAGATCATGGTAAAGGGACCCTCTGTGTCGCCCGGCTACTATGGCGATCCGGAAACGACCTCAACGACGATCCGCAACGGCTGGCTCGATACCGGAGATTTGGGATTCATCTGCGATAAAGAGCTATACATTACCGGAAGGACAAAGGACATTATAATAATTCGCGGCCAAAACATTGCCCCTCAGGCAATCGAAACACTGGTGTGCGATGTAAAGGATGTTCGTGCCGGATGTGTTGCTGCGGTCAGTACATTTGTGAAAGGGAAGGGCGAGCAGCTCATCATTCTTGCCGAGAGGGACAGGCGCGCCACACGATCGGAAGAAGTATTAGTCGGAATGATAAGGGAATGTGTTATTGCAGGCACAGGGTTGAGTCCGCACCTCGTGCAAATACTTGAACCCGGTACCCTCCCGCGTACCTCATCGGGAAAGATACGACGCCTCGATGCGCTGAGAATGTTTCTTGCCGGAGAACTTGTACCGCCTGAAAAAATGGGCGCCCTGAAGATAATCATAGGGCTTGCGAAGTCTTGTCTTGCCTGGGGTCGATTCCGGCTTAAACGGTACAGACAGTATGGAAAAGTTGAAAATTTGTAGATTTCTCAAGTTCAATGGATACCAGGCGGAATGCCCCCAATTTTAGATGAAAAGAGGTAATCATGCATTGTAGATTTAGTTTGTACTTTGGAATTATTCTATTTTTCATTTTTTCTTCTCTTTTCTTTCCGTCAGATTCAATCAGGGCCGCAGATCCTTCAGACAGTCCGGTATCGGAATCCAGCGATAAGGCAAACAAGAAGGCTGTTGAAAAGCTCCGCACGATGACCCCGGAGGAGATTAAAGCCCTGGATGAAAAACTCGCCGAGGCGATGACCCTCTATTACGACAGAAAGTTTGGGCAAGCCCTGACCATCTTCAAGGAGATAGCCGGCGATGTGGAGACGATGGACGTCATGTGGTGGCTCGGCACAAGCGCCATGAATGCCGGAGAGATCCAGCTTGCCATCGAAAAGTTTAAGAGGATGCTGGAGATAGATCCCCAACTGCACAGGGTCAGGCTGGAACTTGCGATGAGCTATTTCAAGCTGGGAAAATACGATGAAGCGCGCCGGGAGATCGAAATAGTCCGGGCGGCAAAACCACCTGAAGCCGTTCAGAAAAATATGGATAAGCTCCTTGCCGCTATAGAACAGGAGACGAAGAAGCTATTCTGGAATGTCAGGTTTTCCCAGGGCATCATGTATGACACCAATGTCAGCGCGGGCCCGAATGAGCGGGAACTGAAGGTATCAGGAGGAACCCTGACAATCGATACTGATTCCAAAAAGATTCGAGACGAGGCACTGGTAACCAGTCTACAGGGCAATGTTCTCTATGATTTTGGCCGGAAACAGAATTTCATGTGGAATACGGAAGTTATATTTTACAACAGCGCTTATCAAACTTACTCCAAGTACAACTTTATGATGGTTGATATAAATACGGGTCCCTGGTGGGTTGGCAGACGCGATATCATCAAGGCGCCTGTCGGATACCGTGAGCAGTATTACGGAAGTGAGCGCCTGTCTAATATTATTCATATTGATCCCAGTTATGAGCATTACTTCTCCCAGTATTTCAGTCTGCGCGCATTATACTCCTACAACAAAGAATTCTTCTATAATGAGGACAATTCATCCCTTGAAAATAACACCCAGGTTTATGAACTCAGTCCGAGTATTTATCTGGGGAATCGTCGTCATATTATTTCGGGGGCTTTAGGGCACGAGAATCGTGATGCCGATGCACGCAGATTCTGTTACAGTGCATGGTACTATGCGCTATCGTATTTTACACGGTTTTCCACCAACACGGAGATTTTCTTCAGGTACAAATGGATTGAGAAGAATTACAGGGATAAGCCCCTTCTGTATACACAGGATCGTGAAGACAGACGTCATACCATCACGGCAGTTGTAAACCAGGAGTTTTACAAGGATTTTTTCGCATCGCTTGCATTTTACTATACAGACAATCATTCAAATGCTTCACTTTACGAGTTTGACAAAGCCACCTACACGATTAATGTGGGGTTTAAGTTTTAACTGTCAAGGTACAGCTTAAACAGGGGGAATAACCATGAAACGGCATATTTTTATAATGTTAATTGTCGCGGCCTTTCTGTTAGGGTGGTCGCAGATTTTGTTGTGCCAGGAGGGCAGGGGAAATGCGGTGCCGGCAGACATGCTCCAGGAGGAGCTGCGGGGCCTTGATATAAAAGATTATTTTATCAGCTCCGACGCTGAAGAAGTGGGGTTTGTGAGGACTTTAGCCGGTCATATGGTTGTAAGACACGGGGATTCGGGTGAGGCCTACTTTGCGGTGCCCGGTGACAAGCTTTTTAAAAAGGACATCATTTTTACGCTGGAAAAATCCCGCTGTCGCCTGAAGTTCCTTGACGATAATGTGGTCACACTGGGTGAAAAGACCATGCTTGCCATAAAGGAATTTGCAGCCGACCTCAAACTGAAGGAAAAGAAATCGGTTTATAAAGTGACCAGGGGCAAGGCGATGTTCTATGCCCTGAAATTACTTCGGTACAGAAAGGCGTCGATGTCGGTTGAGACCCCGACCGCCGTAGCGGGGGTGAGGGGGACCAAGTTCGGTGTGGAAGTCAAGGAGACGAAGGAAAAATCGACTGCCCTGCGCCCTGTATACCTTGCCGATGCCTCGGAGACGGGATGGATCAGGCTTGCTCAGAGTGGTCCCGAGGGCTACATAACCGCTACGATAGTTTACAATTTTGATGGAACAGTGACTGTCACTTCAACGGTAACCGGGCAGAGCGTGACATTGCTTCCCGGACAGATGATCAATATGTTCGTTACGGGTCCCGGCAATGTGGTCTTTATTCCGCCCAATGTATGGCAGCAGTTTCTGGATGATACATCAGCGCCGGGTGGAGGCGGTGGAACAGGCGGTGGAACAGGTGGTGGAACAGGCGGCGGAACAGGTGGTGGCGGGACTAATGGCTCAACTACGTCTACCGATCTTACACAGACGCTGACAGGTAAAGGATCAGAAGAGGGAGTATCCGATACTGTTACCGATCCTGAGACGAATGCAACGGGAACTCAAGTGGGGTACTTCGCGGGGATGCTTACAAATCAATCCGGTTCCAGTCTGGAGGAAGTGTTTGCCAGCAAGACTCGTCAGAATTTCAATGGTGACAATATTTGGGCGAGGGGCAGCAAGAACACATCATCCGATTATCTAAGAGCTGGCCCTGGATATACCCTGGATAATCCTTATGCGAAGTGGGCGATGTTCGATTCCGGATCGAAAAACTCGGGAGATCTTGGAGACAACCATGCGATAAATCATAGCGAACTGGGTCATATCAGTGGCGAAGCTAGTGATTACCTGCTCGAATGGGGTTACTGGATCATACCTACGAAATTTACCGTAGATAGCGTGGATTATCTCGTGGATAACAGGGGATATTACATCTTCGGTGATGACACATCATCGATGCCCGGTACGGGATCGGCTTCCTATAGCGGAGATGCATACGGCACTTACTGGTCATCGGGTAGTGGTACCGATATGGATGGGTCTTTCAGCTGCAGTGTTAATTTTAGTACTGCCGCGATAAGCGATTTTGACTTGAGTGTTTTGTCCAGCGACGAGTCAACGTCGGCCTCAATCACAGACGCCACAGGGTCTTTTTCGGGTAGCAGTTACTTCCAGATCACAGGGGGCACATGGAATCTCAATGGTGTGACCCCTGATGACAAGATGTGTTACGGGTCGTTTTACGGGAGTGCTGCGGATTACATCGGTGGCGCCTGGGGGATGTATAATACAAGTTCCAACACGGGGGCCGTCGGTATATTCAAGGGTGATAAAGGAAGTATCGCTCCGTCGACCCATTACGGCTATATGACAGGGATGCTTGAACATTCGTCTGGAACGAGGACGTACGCCACAACTTACATAAGCCAGACGCTGACAAATTTTGATGCCGGCAGTGTCAAGGTTGCAGAAGCAGGAAAAGATGTTGCTACGTATTATATCAAGCTGAACGGGAGTGTAAGTCCGAGAACACTTGATGAGTGGACCCGCTTTTATGAGTATCCTGTTACCTGGTCCGGCTCCGAAGGGATCAGCCGAACGGAGACCGGTCACAGCGAATATATGGAGTGGGGGCACTGGACACAAACGACCGCAATGCCAAGCGATGGACACGATTATTATTTTGCGAACCGCGGTTATTACGTCTGGGGTGATTATACACAGGATATGCCGACGGGCACGGCGACATACAGCGGTGACGCCTATGGGACATTCTGGAAGAGTGACGCTGTGGGCGATAATATGACGGGAACATTCGATTCCACTGTGAATTTCGCTACAGCCGAAATCAGTGACTTTAATATGACTGTTACCGGAACCAGCCATTCGGCTATCATAGAAAATGCTTCAGGTTCAATAAGTGACAGTAAGTTCAGTCTGAGCGAAGGTACGTGGAAACTGGGCACAACGGGTACTGAAATAAGTGCTACCTCGTACTCGGGACACGGTTCTTTTTACGGCACCAATGCCGCGGCGATAGGCGGTGTATGGCAGATGGATCATAGCTGTTGTGACTATCACGCTGTCGGGTCATTTGCCGGCACTAAACAGGCTGTAGAGGATTAGAGTAAGTGATTTTAAAAAGATCGTCAATATATATTAAGGGGCCTTGTCTTTTTGAGGCAAGGCCCTCTTTTAACAGTCCGGATCATGCCGGGGGAGAATGGCACCTATTCGGAACAGCAGAGTAGCAGTAACATTATCGCTTCTTTTTATTGCCCTTTTTACCTTCCTTGTCTTTTCCAACACCCTCGACAATGAATTCGTCAACTACGACGATGATAAATTAGTCTATAATAACAACACCATAAAAACCATATCGTGGAAAAATGCGAAAAAGATTTTTACCTCTTTTCCAACGGCAATGTATCTTCCCCTGGTACAATGCTCATATAGTGTTGAATACGCAATTGCCGGTTTAAACCCCGCAACGTATCATTTTACAAACCTTGTTTTGCATATTTCCAATACCCTTCTTGTCTTCTGTCTCATCTATCTTTTAAGCGGGAGTTTATCCGCGTCTATTGTGGGTGCGCTCCTCTTCGGCGTACATCCCCTCCATGCAGAGTCGGTCGCCTGGATATCGGAAAGAAAGGACCAGTTGTCAACCATTTTCTTTTTGGGGGCTCTTATTGCTTATTGTTTTTATCTGGTAAGATCGAAGGGGAAATATTACTTTGTCACCCTTTTTGCCTTTGTTCTTTCTCTCTTATCCAAACCAATGGGGGTTACTCTTCCCTTAGTTTTGCTGCTTTTTGATTACCGATATCGCAGGCAGTTTGAAAGAAAGATGTTAATTGAAAAAATCCCTTTTTTTATTATCAGCATTATCTTCGGTCTGTTGGCAATTTTAGGCCGGGATCTGAAAAGCGGAGCGGGTGCAAAGGAACTTATTCCTGTTTTTGAAAGGCTTCTTCTGGCCGGAAAATCAATCATTTTCTATCTCGGCAAGATTGTATGGCCCACCGGCCTTTCTCTAATATACCCTTACCCGGAAAAGATTCATCTGCTCACGCCATCTGTTTTTCTTTCCTTCTTCCTTCTTGTGGTCATTATGACCGGCATCTTTTATTCAAGAAAATATACACGGGAAATAATCTTTGGGACTCTTTTCCTTTTTATAACTTTGCTTCCCGTTCTCGATATCATACCAAGGGCGGGAATAGACTTCGCCGCGGACAGGTATATGTATATTCCTTCCTTCGGGTTGTTCTATCTGATCGGTCTGGGCTGGGATAAAGTCTACAGGTGGCACGTACCCCGGGAAAAGGCAAAAAAAGTGATCCTGGTTTTCCTTTTAATTGTATCGATTGGATCCTGTTCTTATTTAGCATATAAGAGAAATAATGTCTGGCAGAACAGCGGAACCCTCTGGCTGGACGTCATAGACAAGTATCCGGGGATTGCCAGAGCCCATAATAATCTCGGGGCTTATTATCAGGCGACGGGAAAAACCGGCGCGGCTTTACGGGAATTCGAAAAAGCCGTGGAATTGGATCCCCGCTATCCGGATGCATATAATAATCTGGGACTCTGGCATGGTCAAAAGGGAGAATATGAAAAGGCAATTGTTGAGTTGAAGAAGGCAATCGCATTACGTCCCGATTATAGTGAGGCACGCAACAATCTTGGCATGTGCTATAATGGATCAGGGATGTTTCAAGAGGCTATTAACCAGTACAGAGAGGCTTTGAACGTGGAACCCGATGCCGAGATTCATTATAATCTTGGAAATTCATACTTTACTGTCGGAAAGACAGATAAAGCAGTGAATGAATACGGGAGGGCCTTAGCAATAGATCCGGGATTTACAAAAGCCCACGAAAATCTTGGCATCCTCTATGGTAAAATGAAAATGTTTGAAAAGGCCATTGCCGAGCATACGATTGCGTTATCATTAGAACCGGACAACGCAAGAGTGTACTACCTTATAGCTGTTGAGTACTATTTAGACGAACAGTATGATCAGGCAAAACAGCACCTTGATAAAGCCGTTAAACTTGGTTATAAAAATATTGATCCCGCTTTTATGGAACTACTCGGGTCTCACAGATGAAACTTTCCGTTATTATCTCTGCCTTCAATAAAATCCGGGGTTAATCTTCTCGTTTCCCATTGATAAAGTCTTCCGTCAACTGATGCGCCTCATTATCAGAAAATTGTCTGGGCGGATGCTTCATAAAATATGCGGACGGCGAATAGAGGACTCCGCCTTTCCCCCTGTCCAAAGCCAGCTTGCAACACCTAATAGCGTCTATCACTACCCCTCCTGAGTTTGGAGAATCCTCAACAGAGAGCCTCATTTCGAGGTCTATCGGCACATCGCCGAAAATTTTGCCCTCCATTCTGAGGAAACAGATTTTGTTGTCTTTCTGCCATGCTACCCAGTCACTGGGGCCAATGTATATGTTATCGTCCTCCAGCCGTTTTTTGATTTGACTCTGTACGGCCTCTGTTTTGGATTCCCGTTTGGAGATAAGGCGGGTTCTGTCAAGCATATTGAGGAAATCCGTATTTCCCCCCGTGTTTATCTGATACGTGCGTTCAAGTTTGACACCCCTTTTTTCGAAAAGATTTGTTAACATTCTGTGCACAACCGTGGCGCCAAGCTGGGATTTTATGTCATCACCGATAATCGGTATACCCGCTTTTTTGAATCTTTCACTCCATTCGGGATTGCTGGCAATGAAGACAGGCATGTTGTTGATTAATCCAACACCGGCTTCCAGGGCACACTCCGCATAAAATCGGGCAGCCTCTTCAGAACCGACGGGAAGGTAATTTAACAGAATTTCAGCGCCCGATTCTTTCAGTTCTCTGATCACGTTTTCTTTGTTTGTTTCTTGTAGATCGGATAAAAGGATGGTGTGTTTATCATTGTAATTGCGCATATGGTCAGCATAACTATCCAGAACTCTTCCCATTCGAACGATGGTTCCCGTCTTCGGAATATCTTTGCAGAAAATCGTAGTACAGTTTGGAAGCTCAAAAATGGCTTCGGATACGTCCTTCCCGACTTTTCTTTGATCGATGTCGAAAGCGGCTACAACTTCTAAATCGAATGGCCTGTAACCGCCGATGTCCCAGTGCATCAGACCGATAGCATCCTCACTGTTTTTGTTTCTGTAGTATTCGACACCCTGAAGCAATGAGCTTGCACAATTACCTATTCCTATAATACCTGTTTTGATCTTGCCCATAAGTGACAAATTCCCTGCTTCTGTACCTATGTTTTGAAAGCTTTGAAAACATAAATTTTCAGCTTTTCAAAGGTCTAGTTTTATAGGCACAATAAATACAATTAGAGGATATTATTTCTTGTTAATCTCAATATACACCATATCGGAAAGTGTCAATAGAAATGAGATGCTTTATTGTATCACATAATCGCCTTTATTAGGTGATGGTCTATTAATCCAGGCTGTTTTTAGCAATGCCTTCGGTTTAAGTGTTTTCCCTTTGAACAGTAATTCTGAATAGGGGTTACTCGGGATGAACGAGGTCTTTTTTCCCCGCAAGAAGTCGATGAAGAACAGTTATATTTGTTAAAAAAACGAGTAATATCAATGTTCCAATAAAGATACATTCCGGATATTCTGGGAAATATCGCCCTATTGGGCCGTTTAAGAGTGAGCCGGAGGCCAGCAGAAAAAATCGTTCGGGTCTCTGCATAAGACCGACAACCCTTGTCCGCCCTAATGACTCGGCACGGGCCTTTACATAACTGACCATTATCGATCCCATCAGGGCAAGCATGACCACATAGAAAATAAATCGATCATGGTAATATACCATTAGGCCGAAATATATGAAAAATTCAGCGTAACGATCCAGTGTTGAATCGAGTAAGGCGCCAAATTTGGTCGATTGTCCTGTAAGACGCGCGATAGCACCGTCAAGCGTATCTGTGAATCCAGATAATAAAAGAAAAATTCCTCCCGCAAAAAACAATCCAAAAGCGTAAAAACACCCCGAAAAAAATGATAGACCCAATGATATTATAGAGATTGTATTGGGCGAAACGCCTTTGTCCGCCAGCGGTCTTACACATCTTTGGAGGAGATCGTAATATTTTGTAATCAGCCGGCTGCGCGCTTCAGTGAAGTTCATGGGTCAATTTATCTATGTTTTTAATAGTGGTTATTATTTGTGTCGATATACAGATTTTATGACACTTCAATATCGAATATTATCCATCTTATGTCAAATCATTGTTGATCTATGTTTCAAGATTGCACAATGCTTTGATTACTTTTCAAGATCTTTTGCCTTTTCCTCGAATTCTGTTTTATCTATTTCTCCTTTAGCGTAGCGGCGTTTGAGAATATCCATAGGGTCGTCTCTTTTTTCAACCCGTTCACTTGATTGAGATACAAGCCATTTCACTAAAACAACGACTAATACGATAAGAATTATCCAGAAAAAGAACATTCCGATGCCTCCTCCCCATCCCATCATGTCAGGATACCAATGCATTATCTCTATCCTCCTTTGTCTATTTTTAAATATAGGGCCAGTCTTTATGCCGTTGCCGGAGCGTTTTTCCTCACGCTGATAGCTTCTTTGCTATTCTGGCAACATGTTCGCCCTGGAAACGCGCCCCGGCAAGTTCGTTATCACTGGGCGACCGGCTGCCATCTGCACCGGCAATGGTCGAGGCGCCATATGGCGAACAGCCGCTGATCTCTTCCGTTATCATAGCATTCTCCTCTATAGCCTGAACAGGTGCCTGAACAGAGGGAAGCCTGTACCGTTTGGATCGGAGCCTTGAATGGCCTCCATCTGGAGGAACCACGCCGTTGCGCACGCTATTATGATGTACGAATACGTGGAGATGTAGAAAACCGGCTTGTTCGTTATCTGCGTTGTACCCTCAAACGTGGCCTTAGCCATTACATCAAGTGAGTATTTATTGAGCGCAAGCCAGAGGAAGAAAAGTACGTATGGTACGTAGTGAAGCCACGCCATGAAGACTCCGGCCAGGAGACCGACGATGATCATAATTGGTAGTTTCAGCCAGCTGTTACGGGTTGCGGCATTGATAATCGGGGGAAGGGCGAAGTGGAAGATCGCAAGTATTGAAAGACTTTTCAGCAACCACAGACCCAGGTTCAGCAACATAGGTCCTCCATTCTTATTAAAACGAAGCGCTGCCGGTCATCTGTGGCAAAAGTTGTGAAGCTCCCCGCTTTTACCTATTTATAATTCCGGAATGCCCGATGGAATAAGACAGACAAAGACCAGCAAATCTTTCCCTGAATTTCTTATCTGATGTTCTTCACCTTCAGGCATAAAGATAACTGTGCCGCTTTGTATAGCTTTCCATTGGTCATTGATAAGTATTTCGCCTTTCCCGGAGTGAACAAATATTTCATGCTCCCATTCGTGGGAATGTGCCGGCGTATGTCCTCCGGGAGCGATCTCAAAAATACGCATACAGAAATTTTTCGCGCCATCATTTTTTCCGATGGCGACGCGTCCAGTGACACCTTTCATTTTATCGTTGTCAAAATAGGTTGATTCAACTTCGGTATATGGCATTACTTTCATGGTATCCTCCAAAAATAATCTATCATCTGCTGTGAAGTTCGGTGCTGCTGACAAGCAGAAAAATAAAAATTCCATTGAGAGCACAATTACCAGGCGATTCGAGGAGGCCTATTCTTCGCTGATTGTTACTTTCTTCATCTTATCGCCCTCCCGGATTGTATCCACAACATCTAAGCCCTGTATTACTTTCCCAAAGACTGTATGATTCCCATTCAAATGTGGCTGAGGCGAATGTGTTATAAAAAATTGACTGCCATTCGTGTTCGGACCGGAATTTGCCATAGAGATAACACCCCGCTTATGGATAAGGGGATTGCCTTTTACCTCATCTTCAAAGTTATAACCCGGGCCGCCACGGCCGGTCCCTGTCGGGTCACCTCCCTGGATAACAAAATTACTGATCACTCGATGGAAGGACACGCCATTATAAAACCCCTCCCTGGATAAAAAGACAAAATTATTGACTGTTTTGGGCGCATGCTCCGGATAGAGCTCAAGTTCGATCATCCCTTTGCCAGTCTCGATTTGTGCTTTATATTTCTTGTCTTGATCTATTTGCATCTCCGGCGGACTGCCCCATTTTATATAAGACATATTCGATTCCTCCATTCCATTTGTCATTAGTTTTTATGACCTCAATCAGGTTAGCAAATGTTATTAGGAGTTGCAACCTAATACAACGGCTCACAAGTCGCCGGGAATCATCGATAACAGAAAGTCCGAAGCGCGCGGAGGCATCATATTGTGGGTCTGTTGGTGGCCATGTGGCGGCCGCCGTCGACGTTTAGCAGTGTGCCGGTAATCCAGGAGCTCTGTTCGGATGCAAAGAAAAGGGCGGCGTCCGCGATGTCGTGGGGTTTTCCACTTCTCCCCATCGGATGCAGGGGGCGTAACGTTTTCCAGAACTCCCGAACGTTCTCTTCGCCCACGGCAGGAGCGGCCAATTCCGTATCTTCGACAAGTGCCGGAAGAATACAGTTAACCCGGATATTATCCAGCGCATTCTCCATAGCCGCTGTCTGAGATATCACCTGCAGTGCCGCCTTGGAAGCACAGTAGATGCCCGAACCCGGAAACGCCTTGATCCCGGCGATTGAGGAGATATTGATAATAGAGCCTCCTCCGGCCTTTTTCATGTAGGGCAAGACATGGACTATAAGCCGCCACGGCCCCCACGTATTAGTTTTCATCATCAAGTCCCAATCGGACATCGTTGTTTCCCCGAGCATTCCGAACCGCATAACCCCGGCATTATTTACGAGAATATCGATCCTGCCCATTTTTTCGGCGGCAGAAGAAAGCAGGTTTCTGATATCCTCTTCAACCGTCATGTCGGCCGAAACGCTCAAAATGCGTTCGCCGTGGGGCGAGATCGCCTTAGAACTCTCAATAAGTTTTTCGTTACGTCTGCCCGTAATCATTACGAACGCACCTTCATCGTGGAAACGTTTTGCTATGGCGCGGCCGATTCCCGTGCCGCCCCCCGTGATTACCGCTGTTTTATTCTCAAGTTGTCCCATTTTTGCCATCCTCATCTAAGCTCGAGTGTGGTGGACATCTCGAGCCACTTATCATATACGGTTATGAAACTGATAAATCGGGTCCGCGTGGAGATTCGAAAGAGGCATTATTTAATTCGTCCGAAAGATGTGTATGTGAGCTGGATAGAACGCTATATGTTTTTTATAAGAAACGACATCCGCAGTATATGGAACAAAAATAAATTTCGCAATATCTTTCTTACCTTGTTGGATTATCTATCCTTTCCTCAAATTATTCATTGATTACATTTTAACCTTCATGTTATATCTTTAGCCGTAATGGCGCAGACTACGATGATAAAGAGAAAGAAGACAAAACCCGTTTACGTTGGCAATGTCCAGGTGGGTGGTGATGCACCCGTTGTTGTTCAGTCGATGACGTGTACCGATACCAGGGATGTCAAGGCGACCGTTGACCAGATCAAGAGACTTGAGGATGCGGGCTGTGAAATAATAAGGGTGGCCGTTCCCGACAGGGAGGCGGCGGAGGCACTGGCGGATATTAGAAAAGCTATGAGTGTTCCACTGATAGCGGACATTCATTTCAATCACCTGCTTGCTCTGGAAGCGATTAAAAACGGGGTTGACGGAATCAGGATAAATCCAGGCAATATCAGCAAGGATAAAATAAAAGAAGTCATCTCAGAAGCCGGTAAGAGAGATATAGTCATCCGCATAGGCATCAATGCGGGGTCTCTTGAGAAAGAAGTACTGTCAAAATACGGCGGTCCGACTTCTGCAGCCCTGGTGGAAAGCGCCCTCAATAATATCGCTCTCTTTGAGGATATGGGCTTTACTTCCATCAAGGTATCACTGAAGTCATCGGACGTTCCCACGATGGTGGAGTCCTATCGTTTAATATCGGAAAAGACAGATTATCCTCTCCATCTTGGTGTGACCGAGGCTGGGAGCATCGTCAATTCCAGTGTCAAATCATCCATAGGTATCGGGCTCCTTTTATATGAGGGAATTGGAGATACCATCAGGGTTTCCATCACCGGCGATCCTGTCGCTGAGGTGGACGTCGCCTACAGGATTTTAAGAGCCTTGAATATCAGAAGGGTAGGGCCGGACATTATATCCTGTCCGACCTGCGGGCGTTGCGAGATTGATCTTTTCAAGCTGGTTGAAGAGGTGGAAGACAAACTGGTCGGCATGAAGGAGTATCTGAAGATCGCCATCATGGGGTGTGTGGTTAATGGGCCCGGGGAGGCGGCTGAAGCCGACATAGGTATTGCCGGGGGTCGTGGTTTCGGCATGCTTTTTAGAAAGGGCGAGGCTGTAAGGAAAATAAGAGAAGAAGAGTTAGTTGATGTATTACTCGATGAGATAAAGAGGGAAGTTTTGAAGCAGGGCTGAAGTCCTGTGCTACATCTATTGTTCAGTTGAAGGAGAAGCGATGCGTTATTCCGAGATGTTCTTGCCGACGGAAAGGGAAACACCTTCCGATGCAGAGGTTGTCAGCCACAGGCTTATGTTAAGATCAGGAATGATAAGAAAGTTGACCAGCGGGATTTATTCTTATCTTCCTCTGGGGTACAGGGTAATTAGAAAGGTGGAGCAGATTGTACGGGAAGAGATGAACAGATTTGGTGCGCAGGAGCTGTTCCTTCCCGCCGTACAGCCGGCTGAACTCTGGCAGGAATCCGGCCGCTGGCAGCAGTACGGCAAAGAGCTTTTACGTTTCAGGGATCGCAACGACAGAGAATTCTGTATCGGTCCGACCCATGAGGAGGTAATAACCGATCTTGTGCGCAACGAGCTGAAGACCTACCGCCAGCTTCCCAAAAATCTATATCAGATACAGACAAAATTTCGTGATGAGATAAGACCGAGGTTCGGGGTCATGCGGTGCCGGGAATTCGAGATGAAGGATGCCTACAGCTTCGATGCGGACGAAGAAGGCGCCGAGATAAGTTATAATAAAATGTTTGAAGCCTACAACAGAATTTTCAGCCGGTGTGGCCTTAAGTTCAGGGCGGTGGAGGCGGATACCGGAAACATAGGGGGCAGTTTTTCTCATGAGTTTATGGTGATTGCCGATTCGGGGGAGGATGGCCTGGTTTTTTGCAGTTCCTGTCCCTATGCGGCAAATATGGAGAAAGCTGAAGTCGCCATGCCGGAAAAAAAGGCAGTTGAAAAATCAGATTTTTTACTCATTGAAGAGGTGTATACCCCTGAGGTGCGAACGATTGAGGAAGTTTCCGCTTTTCTCGATGTTGTTCCGCGGGAAATTGTAAAGACATTGATATTTCTGGTTGATGGATGGCCGATTGCCGTTCTTATAAGGGGAGATGAGGATGTAAACGAGGCAAAGCTTAGAAATTATCTTAAGTGTGATACTCTTGAACTGGCTACTGACGATATTATTAAAGAAGTCACCGGTTCTCCCAGGGGATTTGCCGGACCTATCAACATAAAATCGAAGATTATCGCCGACTATTCTTTTATAAATATGACTAATTGTGTCGTTGGAGCAAACAGAGAAAATTATCATATAAAGAATGCCAATATCGGCAGGGATTTTGAGGTGAAGGAATTTGCCGATTTGAGGCTTGTCAAGGAGACGGACAGATGCCCCCGCTGTGAGAGCCCGCTCAAGTTTGTGAGGGGTATCGAGGTGGGTCATGTCTTCAAATTGGGGACAAAATACAGCGAGGCAATGAGGGCTACCTATCTCGATAAAGACGGTAAAGAGAAGTATATGATTATGGGGTGTTATGGAATAGGTATTGGAAGGACGGCTGCGGCAAGCATCGAGCAGAATTACGATGATAACGGAATTATATGGCCTGTCTCGATAGCCCCCTTTCAGGTTATTATAACGCCCGTAAATATGAAAAATGAGGAGCTTTTAAAGACAGCCGAGAAACTATATGAAAATCTCAAGGGGAAGGGAATTGAAGTTATCCTCGATGATAGAGACGAAAGGCCGGGAGTGAAATTCAACGATGCCGATCTGATAGGGATTCCACTCAGAATTACCATTGGTCCAAAGAGGCTCGCGGAGGGAAGGGTAGAGGTTAAGATAAGAAAGACCGGTGAGGTCAAAATATTTTTACTGGATGAAGTCGAAGCATTCGTCGTCGATTGGGTGCATTCGGAAATGGCAGGGCAGGAATCGGAATAAAAATGATGGTCCGTATAACCGATATTACAGATAAGGCTCAAAGATATCTCTTTCCAGCTGATCTGGAGATAATAGAGAAGGCGTATATTTTTTGCGCTTCTGTTCACAAGGGACAGGTTCGCCTCTCAGGAGAACCTTATCTGAGACACCCTCTGGAAGTGGCGGGAATACTGGTCGATCTGAACCTGGATTTGTCATCCATAGTGACCGGTTTGCTCCATGACACGGTGGAGGATACTCTGGTGACCCTTGAGCAGGTGGAGGAGGCATTTGGCAAGGAAGTTGCCTTTCTCGTGGACGGTCTGACCAAGATAAGCAAAATAACTTTTGGAAGCAGAGAGGAACAGCAGGCAGAAAATTTCAGGAAGATGATTCTGGCGATGTCTTCCGATATCAGGGTACTTCTCATTAAATTAGCGGACAGGATTCACAATATGAGGACCCTTGAGTTTCAGACTCCGGAAAAGCAGCAGTTTATCGCCAGGGAGACTCTTGAGTTGTATGCGCCGCTGGCCAATCGCCTTGGCATTAACTGGATGAAAACGGAGATGGAGGATCTTTCATTCAGATACCTCTATCCCGAAGATTACCACGATCTGGCAAAGCTGGTCGTAAAAGGAAAAGACAAAAGGAAAAAGTATACTGAAGAGGTAAAAAACATAATACTAAAAGAGATGTCAAGTTTCGGGCTGAAATGTAAGGTCGAGGGCAGGGCAAAGCATTTTTACGGTATATTCAAAAAGATGGAGGAGCAGCATATAAGTTTTGATGAGGTCTATGATCTTACAGCCTTCAGGATAATACTTGATTCCAATAGAGAAAAGGAATGTTATGAGGTGCTGAGTGTCGTTCATTCCCTCTGGAAACCGGTCCCGGGGCGCTTTAAGGATTATATAGCTATGCCCAAGGGGAACAATTATCAATCTCTGCACACGACAGTCATAGGTCCATACGGCGAAAGGGTGGAGATCCAGATCAGGACGATGGCAATGCACGAGTGGGCTGAAAAGGGCATAGCGGCTCACTGGAGATATAAGGAGGGGGTACTCCCTAAAGAGGACGAGGGAGAGCAGATCGGGAAGATACGAGAACTGCTTGAGGTTCAGCAGGAACTCAAGGATCCCCGGGAGTTTATGACGAATCTGAGACTTGCCCTTTTCCCGGATGATGTCTATGTCTTCACTCCTCGTGGTGATGTAAGGTCTTTCCCCAAAGGAGCCACCCCCATAGATTTTGCTTACAGCATTCATACAGATGTTGGTAATCAGTGTACGGGAGCCAAGGTCAACAGAAGCATTGTTCCCCTGAGATATAAACTTCAGAATGGTGATACCGTAGAGATTATAACCCAGCAGGGTCATCATCCGAGTAAGGATTGGTTGAAATATGTTGCTACATCACGAGCAATATCGAAGATAAAGGAATGGATAAAGATTGAGGAGCGTAAAAGAAGCGTCGAGATTGGTAAAGATATCCTTGAAAAAGAGCTCAAAAAACATAAGCTTAAGTTAAGCCAGGTTCTCAAATCTGATGAGCTTAAGAAAGTTTATAAGGAATATTCGATAAATTCAGCCGATGATCTGATGGCGAGCGTCGGTTACGGAAAAATATCTGCCAAACATATAGCTAACCGTTACCTGCCTGAGGAGGAAAGAAAAACTGTTGATGTCGACCAGGAAAAGATAAAGAAAAAACCGAAACAGCCCTCTGCTGCAGGAGTTTCAATTACCGGGATCGATGATGTGATGGTGAGGTTTGCCAGGTGCTGTGATCCCTTGCCCGGTGATAATATTGTGGGTTACATTTCCAGGGGGAGGGGAATTTCCGTTCACATAGTAAATTGTCCCATGGTGCAGGAGATAGATCCTGAGAGATTGATTGATGTTCAATGGAGCATCAAGGAGAAACATGCATACCCGGTTCATATAAAAGTCAACTGCGGTGACAAGAAGGGACTCCTGGCCGAAATCAGTTCCGTTATATCATCTAAAGATGTTAATATAAATAACGCTCATATTGATACGACTCCGGAAAAGACTGCAACCTGCGATTTTGAAATAGAGGTGAATGATCTGAAACACTTCAAGGAATTGGTTTCAGAGCTCAAAAAACTGAAGAGTGTATTGTCTGTTGAGAGGGTGGGGGGGACGTTTATTAAGCCGGAAAAGAAAAGAATTCATTAAACCCGAATCTCTCACTACGATACCTGCCGAAAAATTTGGCCT
>CAYVXX010000003.1:64184-68512 GCA_964454305.1 uncultured Syntrophales bacterium
AAGAATTCATTAAACCCGAATCTCTCACTACGATACCTGCCGAAAAATTTGGCCTGAAAACATAGATCTTCGAATTTTGTCATTTCGAGGAGTGTTAACGATGAGAAATCTTAATGATTCCAGTCCGTTAAGATTTCTACCTACAGTCGAAATGACAGATAATGATAGTTATTCAAAGTCCTCAACCAGTTTAAGGATTGACAGTTGCAGTTGACTTACTATATGAAGCACAGACGCAGAAGACTGAAGGGTGTAATATAATTAGATGAGTAAGCTGTTTTGCAGAATGACGTTTTTTCTCTTATCGGTATGTTTGATCTTTCCGATGACAGGCGCTTTAGCGAAGAGCCGCCATCTCGTTGTTGTAGATCCGGCGCACGGAGGTTTAGATAAAGGTGTGCGGTTATCTAAAAAGGTGTCTGAAAAAGATGTAACCCTTATAATTGCCAGATTGCTAAAAAAGGATCTCGAAAGCTCGAAAAATATTAAGGTTCTGCTGACAAGGTCAGCCGACGGGGATGTTTCTGATACAGACAGGGCTGGAATTGCAAGAAAAGCGGGCACGGATTTGTTTGTCAGTTTGCATATAAATGCGGGTTTTGGAAGGAAATCGAGCGGGTTTGAGGTGTATTTTCCCGGTTTTGATTCCGCTATAGATAAAAACAGATCTAATGAAATCCTGAAAGATATGGTTACAACGAAATATCTTAACGAAAGCGTTAAAATTGCTCAGATTATCCAGAAAAATATGGGTAAAATATTTCCGCGGAAGGACAGGGGGCTTCGAAGCGCACCTGTTCTTGTTCTTGAGGGTTTGACCGTTCCGGCAGTTGTTCTGGAGATTGGTTTTGCCACAAATACTGAAGATAAAAAGAAATTGTTGGATCAAACAACACAAAAATCTATTGCAAGGGCACTTGCTAAGAGTATAGAGGAATTCTTTAAATATACAGGCGCAAAGTAGGCACAGAGAAAAAAGAGATATCACTTTGTGCCTTTGTTCTTCAGGCTATCGGCTTTAGCCGATAGCGATTTAATTTGGGAGAGATAATGCTAAGGACCGACGGACGCAAGTGGGATGAGATTCGGGATGTAAGAATCACGAGAGATTTTTTGAAGTATCCGGAAGGCTCCGTCCTGATCGAGATGGGAGATACCATTGTTCTGTGCACTGCAACGATGGAAGACAGGGTCCCCCCGTTTTTGAAGAATTCAGGAAAAGGCTGGCTGACTGCCGAGTATTCCATGTTTCCCACATCCACACAGACAAGAAACACCAGAGAATCTACCAGAGGCAGGATAGGCGGAAGGACCCATGAGATTCAGAGATTGATTGGACGATCCCTTCGATCGGTTACCGATTTGAATTCTTTTGGTGAGAAAACGATATACATCGACTGTGATGTCATCCAGGCGGACGGTGGGACAAGAACAATATCAATTACCGGCGCCTTTGTTGCCCTGATAGACGCATTTCGCAGGTGGAAAGAGGAAGGAATAGTTGATAGAATTCCTGTCATGGATTTTGTTTCTGCGGTGAGTGTCGGGATCGTGGATGGCAAGCTCCTCCTCGATTTAGAATATGAAGAAGATTCAGCAGCCCAGGTAGATATGAATTTTGTTATGACAAAAGGCGGCCTTATTATAGAGGTTCAGGGAACCGCCGAGGAGTTTCCCTTTACCCGTAATTTATTGGATGAGATGACAGATCTTGCCACCAAGGGCATTGCTGATCTCACTAAAAAACAGATGGAGATGCTGGGAGATTTAGAGTAGAAACTTAAACCCCGAACCTGAAAATGAACTGCCCCGCCGCAAGTAGCGGGGAATTAACTCCTACAGATTTCGCATCGTGCTTCAAGTAATTAGAGTAATCTGTGTAATCTGCGAAATCTGTGGATTAAAGTTAGAGGGATTAAGCTGACAAGGATTGTTTTTGCCACAAAAAACAAGGGAAAAATAAGAGAACTTAAAGCTATGCTTGAAGGTTTAAATATCGATTTTCTTTCCCTTGATGAGTATCCGGATCTGCCTGAAGTCATAGAGGATGGGGAAACTTTTTTTGAGAATGCACTGAAGAAGGCAAAAGCGGTTTCGGAATATACCGGTGAAATTGTTCTTGCCGATGATTCCGGTCTTGAGGTAGATTTTCTTGAAGGGAGACCGGGCATCTGTTCTTCGAGGTATGCCGGGCCCGATGCAACGGATGAGAGCAATATTGAAAAGCTTCTGGAAGAATTAAAGGGTGTCCCGATAAATGATAGGGGTGCCTCTTTTGTGTGCGCGCTTGTTCTCTATCGGTCGGATGGAAAGTTTGAATTGTTTGAGGGGAGATGGAGCGGAAAGATTGGCTATGAACCGGCAGGAACCGGCGGATTCGGCTATGATCCGGTATTTGTAGTAACTGAATGTAGTATGACCGTCGCTCAGATTTCCCCGGACATGAAAAATACAATAAGCCACAGGGCGAAGGCCCTCAATAAGCTTAAAAAAAGTTTGGAAAAATGGGTTAAGGACTGAAGTTTTGGTCAAACCCTTAATATCGTCGGGGTGTGGCGCAGCCTGGAAGCGCGCATGCTTTGGGAGCATGATGTCGCAGGTTCAAATCCTGCCACCCCGACCAGTAATTATCAAAAGAAAAGGTGCCGTACATTACGGCACCTTTTCTTACTTATTGTGGCGGGCTAATGGTGGGATTGTTCTCTTTTATTTAAAAAGGGTGCTGTTGTACTAGCTCAATAATTCGGTAACTTTTTGAAGCTTATCAAAAGGTGTTTCGTAATGCAATCCACCATGTCGGCGAAGGTGGTTATACTCGAACAGGAAATTGCCAAGATTCATGATAACATCTTTTTCTGATTCAAAGGAATTTGGAGAAAAGAATTCCCGTTTCAATATGCGCCAAAAGGCTTCGATCTTGCCGTTCGTCTGCGGCCTATAAGGCCGTGTGTAGATATGTTTGATTCCCAATTCCTGGCACATGGTCTCAAAGGGATGCTCTCGCTGAAGCGATCCTTTGAACTCAGGACCATTATCAGACATTATGGCATCGAATTGAAAGTTATATATCTGTTTAAACCATGACAGTGACCGCGCCATAAAATAGGTCAATGTAGAGGCACGTTTGTCTTTAATGATTTCCGCATAGGCAAGTCTGGTGCAATCGTCACAGACAGCCGCAACATACTGCTCTTTGATTTTAAACGAACAGCGCAGATCCTTGGGGATCTTTGAAAGATCAATGTGGGCCAGCTCTCCCGGCGCTTTCTTCTCGTAGCGCTTGATAACCTTCTTTGCCGCTTCGTTCAGTGGATAACGTGCCTTGATCCTGTCCATCGTGGCAGATGAAGGTGTTTTGTCCAGATAGTATGGTTTAAAGAGCAGTACAAGCTCATATCGATTCGAACCAAAACGTCGATAGGCTTTGACGATGTTTCTTTCAATGGGTTTGGGGGTTCTTCTGCTTCCCGGTTTGGCTCCTCGCTTCTCAGGCAGCAGCGATTCCGGTGTTTTACCCCCATCAATCCATTTACGATAGTAACGAGACAGTTCTTTTTTCGATATATGATGTGCTTCACATAAGTCTTTTACAAATTTGAAGGGACGGAGAGTAACTTTTGCTTTCGTGCGCTCATACTCTTCCAATATCGGAATCCAGCGCTTTACTATGACGATATCTGCATATTTCATAGGTGACTCCTTTGGTGATTTTGCCTTTATAACACAAACCAAATGAGTTACCTAATTACTGAGCATGTACAGCTGTCTCTGTTTTTCCACTAATCATCAATGTTTTATATTTAAGATGTGGCCGTCTTGTCATTTCCCCTCTTTAAGGCAAAAAGCAAGACCTGACCCCCTTAGTGCCCCCCACGCGGCGCGTAGCGCTGGATGGTTTTGGCTTCTTGAGCGACCTCGTGAATACCTTATCCCACTTCAGGGAGTAGATACTGACTTCGGCTGCTGTGAACGGAACACCACTGAGAATCTCTGTTTCGTTGGACATTGCCGCATGCAGAATTTTCAGAAGTGAAGTCTTTCCACTTCCATTCAGGCCAAAGAAGATGTTCGTGTCACGGTTTAACTTAAACTCAAGCGGTTCTTGCCGCCCAGCCAGACCTTCAATCCGGAAGGAGACTATATGAGACATGGTGATTTCCTTTCTTACGTGTTGTCAATGCACCGCAGTACTTGTGATGTATCATGTCTGAGTCTAACAATATATTAAAACTTAATATCTCGTACTATTCTGATTACTTTTCCGACGATTTTATAGTGTTCGTTTGGCGTGATAGGTGGTGTTCGGAGTTGTCGCTCGTAAGGAGGTT